>NZ_VDDC01000040.1:0-34539 GCF_006239215.1 Paracoccus haeundaensis | reverse complement strand
GGCGCGGCGCAGCGCCTGCGCCAACCGCGCGCCGAGGGCGCCGCCCCCCGCAAGGCCGCACCCGCTGCCCGCCGCCGTTCCGCCCCGCCGGCATTCGAGCTGGAATCCGAGATGCCCGAGCCCGAGCTGATCGAGCGCGATTCGGATTACGAGGGCGCCGCCCCGTCCGAGGCCGAGGTCCGCGGCCGCATCAGCGACGCCATCCGCACCAGCACCGCCAAGTCGTCGGTGCTGAAGGCGGTCGCGTCCCGGCTGGCCCGCGAGGGTGCGCCAGCGACCCCCGCCCCCGAGGAGCCGGTCGACCCGCGCCCCTTCGGCGCCGAGACGCCGCGCCAGATCATCGCCCCCGCCAAGCGCGCCGAACCCTCGCGCAGCGCGCGGGCCGAGGCCGAGCCCGCCCTGCGGTTCGACGACAGCGGCAGCCCCGCCTATGAGCGGCCCCCGCTGGCGCTGCTGTCGGCGCCATCGGACAGCGACGTGGTGCCCGTGTCCCACGAGGCGCTGATGGAGAACGCCCGCATGCTGGAGGCGGTGCTGGACGATTACGGCGTCAAGGGCCAGATCACCGAGGTCCGCCCCGGCCCGGTCGTGACGCTGTACGAGCTGGAACCCGCGCCGGGCCTGAAGGCTAGCCGCGTGATCGGCCTGTCCGACGACATCGCCCGGTCGATGTCGGCCCTGTCCGCGCGCGTCAGCACCGTTCCCGGCCGCACCGTGATCGGGATCGAACTGCCCAACGCCAAGCGCGAAAAGGTGCTGCTGCGCGAGATCTTCGCCTCGCGCGCCTTCGGCGACGGCACGCAGCCGCTGCCACTGGCGCTTGGCAAGGACATCGGCGGCGATCCCGTCGTGGCGAACCTGGCCAAGATGCCCCACCTGCTGATCGCGGGCACCACCGGGTCGGGCAAGTCGGTCGCGATCAACACCATGATCCTGTCGCTGCTCTACAAGCTGACTCCTGACGAATGCCGGCTGATCATGATCGACCCCAAGATGCTGGAACTGTCCGTCTATGACGGCATCCCGCACCTGCTGTCCCCGGTCGTCACCGACCCCAAGAAGGCCGTCGTGGCGCTGAAATGGGTCGTGGGCGAGATGGAGGACCGCTATCGCAAGATGTCCAAGATGGGCGTGCGCAACATCGAGGGCTATAACGGCCGCGTCACCGAGGCCCTGAAGAAGGGCGAGATGTTCAAGCGGACCGTCCAGACGGGCTTTGACGATGATACCGGCGACGCGATCTGGGAGACCGAGGAGTTCCAGCCCGAGACCTTTCCCTATATCGTCGTGGTCGTCGACGAGATGGCCGACCTGATGATGGTCGCCGGCAAGGAGATCGAGGCCTGCATCCAGCGCCTGGCGCAGATGGCCCGCGCCTCGGGGATCCACCTGATCATGGCGACGCAGCGTCCCTCGGTCGATGTCATCACCGGCACGATCAAGGCGAACTTCCCCACGCGGGTCAGCTTTCAGGTCACCTCGAAGATCGACAGCCGCACCATCCTGGGCGAGCAGGGGGCAGAGCAGCTGCTGGGCCAGGGCGACATGCTGTACATGGGCAACGGCGCGCGCGTCACCCGTATCCACGGTCCCTTCGTCAGCGACGAGGAGGTCGAGGAGATCGTGACCCACCTGAAATCCTTTGGGCCGCCCAGCTACAAGTCGGGCGTGGTCGAGGGCCCCGAGGACGACAAGGCCGACGACATCGACGCGGTGCTGGGCCTGGGCGGCGACGGATCGGACGATGCACTGTATGATCAGGCCGTGATGATCGTCGCCAAGGACCGCAAATGTTCCACCAGCTATATCCAGCGCAAGCTGGCCATCGGCTACAACAAGGCCGCGCGCCTGGTCGAGCAGATGGAGGAGCAGGGCGTTGTCAGCAGCGCCAACCATGTCGGCAAGCGCGAGGTGCTGGTCCCCGAGGTCTGATGACCGCGGTAGGGACCGGCCAGAACGGGATGTGGCCATGACGATCTGGCAGTTGCACATGCTGAACGCCCGCAGCGCCCTGACACCCGTCATGGCCGAGATCCGCGCCCATGCGCGCGAAATGGTGGCGATGGCCGAGGCGCATCTGGACCTGCCCCGGTTCGACCTTGTGGTGCGGGCGGGCGACGGGGTGATCCCCGAATGGGGTATCGCGGGCCACGCCCCGGCCCCCGGCATCATCGAGATCACGCTGGACCCCGACCGGGTCGAGCCTGAGCATTTCCGCCGCACCCTGATCCACGCACTGCATCGCCTGACGCGGTGGGATGGGCCGGGATACGGTCGGTCCCTAGGCGAGGCGCTGGTCAGCGAGGGGCTGGCGGGACATTTCGTCCAGCAGGTTCTGGGCGGGCCGCCCGACCCTTGGGATCAGACGCGGCCGGGGCTGGGCACGCTGAAGCAGGCCGCGGGACTGTGGGCACGCCGTGACTATGATCAAGGCGAGTGGTTCCTGGGGCGTGGGCGGATGCGCAAATGGACCGGCTATGGCATCGGGCACCGCCTGGTGGCCGAGCACCTGGCGCAGGTCGAGGGGCAGGATGCGGCATCGCTGGTCTGGCAGCCCGCGGACGAGTTCCGCGCGGCGCTGCGGCGCCTGATGGCCGCCGAGGGGATCGAGGACGCCTTCGATCCCGAAGATGTCATCCGCGACGATGCCGCCGCCGAGCCGGAAGCGGCCATCGAAGATGCGCCGGTCAGCGACGATCCGGGTGACGCTGACCCGGTGGAACAGCCTGCGACGGACAGCACCACCGCAGCGGTGGCGGATGACGAAAGCGCGCAGATTGCGTCCCGCGACGCCGGGGGGCAGGCCCCCCGGACCCCCCAGGACGGCTGAGGGCCGCACCGGCGTCGGCAGGGGGTCAGCGCCGCGGGATCAGGGCAAAGATCAGCCCCAGCACCAAGCCCGCCACGCCCCCGCCCAGATGCGCCTGCCAGGCGATCGACGGCATCAGCAGCGTCAGCGCCACGTTGAGCCCCAGGATCAGCGCCACGGCGCGCACCAGCGGGCTCATCGGGCGGTGACGGCGGCGCAGGGTGATCGCCGCATAGCCGACCAGCGCCCCCGCCAACCCGAAGACCGCGCCCGAGGCGCCGACCATCGGCCCGGCATCGGGCTCCATCCAGGCGAAGACCATGCCGGCGGCGATCTGGCTGAGCAGATAGGTCAGGGCCATGCGGGCCGATCCGATCATGCGCACCAGCTCTCGGCCGACGGCGGCCAGGGAGATCATGTTCATCGCCAGATGCAGCGGTCCGGAATGCAGCAGGCCGTAGGTCAGGAACATCGCGACCCCCTGACCGGGATAGAGCCCGACCCCGTCGCCCACCAGCGGCGCCCAGAAGCCGCCCAGCATCACCGAGGCCGTCCGCGCGCTGCCCAAGCCCAGCATGGGCGCGGCAAAGCAGAACGCCTCGATAACGCAGCAGGCGATGATGACGGTCCGCAGCCACAGGGGCAGGGCGGCAGGTTCGGGCCGGCGCGCGGCCGCCACCCGCGGGATCGCCACGGGGCGGTCCATGTCGGTCACGCCCCTGCGCGCGGGTCAGTCATCTGCGCGGATCTGGCGGGCCTCGTCGATCAGCATGATCGGGATGCCCGAACGGATCGGAAAGGCCAGCCCCGCCGTGCGGGACACCAGCTCCTGCGCCTGGGCGTCATAGCTGAGCGTGGCATGGGTCACCGGGCAGACCAGCGCCTCTAGCATGTGGCGGTCGAAAAGGGGGGCATCGGTCATTGCAGGCGTTCCTCGTTCTCTCCGCCGTGCAGGGCGAATTCGATAAGGCCGACCAGCAGCTCGCGGCGGTCGGCCAGGGTGGGCGATTCCAGCAGCGCCTGCTTGTCGCCGGGCGTGAAGGGCAGCATCATCGACAGCGAATTGATCAACAGCTCGTCCTCCGCCTCGGCGGCGGCGTCCCAGTCCGTCGACAGCTCCTGCGTCTGCATGTAGCGGTCCAGCAGCGAAAACAGCGCCTTGCGGTCCAGCGTCGGATCCTGCTCCGGGCCGGACAGGTCGCGCCCGAACGAGGACCAGTCGACGCGGCCCTGCAGGTAGGGGGCAAAGCCCTCCTCGACCTCCTGCAGGCGGAACCGCGAGATCGCGCCAAGCGAGATCATCATCCGCCCGTCGCCGGTTTCCGAGAACGCCACGACCCGGCCCGCGCAGCCGATGGCGGACAGGCCGTCGCCCTCGGGCTGGATCATCCCGATCAGGCGGTGATCGGTCTTCAGCGTGTCTTCCAGCAGCTGCAGATAACGCGGTTCGAACAGGTGCAGCGGCATGCGGGCCCGCGGCATCAGCACGGCCCCGGGCAGCGGGAACAGCGGGATGCGGTCGGGCAGGTCGAAACGCAGCGCCATCGGTCAGGCGAAGATCAGCGAGGACAGGCGGCGGCGGCCCTTCTGCCCGATGGGGTCGGTGGGCTTGAGGCTGTCGAAGATCGTGATCAGCTGCGCCTTGGCGGCGCCGTCGTTCCACTCGCGGTCGCGGCGGAAGCTGTCCAGAAGGATGTCGATGGCGGCCTCCAGCTGGCCGTCGGCATGCAGCGCCTGCGCGTATTCCAGCCGTGCCTGCTGATCGGCCGGATCGGCCTCGACACGGGCGGCCAGATCGTCCAACGGACCGGCGCTGGCGGCCTGCTGGGCCAGGGCCAGCTTGGCGCGCGCGGCCTCGACCGGGCCGGCATGGGCCAGGGGGCTTGGCACCTGCGTCAGGGTCGAGGCGGCGGCGGCATGGTCGCCCGCGGCCAGATGGGCGCGGATCAGCCCGCCCCAGGCCTCGGGGCTGTCGGGCAGCTCTCCGATGATGGCGGTGAAGGTCTCGATGGCATCGGCGGCCTCGTTGTCCTCGATCATCTGCTCGGCCGCGGCAAGGGCGTCGGCCAGGCCGCCGTCATCGCCCGACATCGCGGCCAGCTTGTCGACGAACTGCTTGACCTGACTGGCTGGCACCGCGCCCTGGAAGGCATCGACCGGCTGGCCCTGGAAGAAGGCATAGACGGTCGGGATCGACTGCACGCGCAACTGGCCCGCGATCGTCTGGTTCTCGTCCACGTTGATCTTGGCCATGCGCACGCGGCCCTTGTGGCGGGCGACCTCGGCCTCCAGCGCGGGGCCCAGCGTCTTGCAGGGGCCGCACCAGGGCGCCCAGAAATCGACGATGACGGGCACCTGCATCGACGCCTCGACGACCTCGGCCATGAAGGTGGCCTCGGTCACGTCCTTGATGAAGTCGTCGGTCTTGGGCGCTTGGGCCCCCTCGAAAAGCATGGTCATCCTGGCCCCGCATGGTTCGGTTGGCGTGTTCCCCGCAATATGGGGCGCTTGGCGGCTGAACGAAAGGGCCGGTTTGTGCGTTGCGATCACGCAGGCCTCACGGCCGTGTGAAGACATGAGGGACATGACCATGACAGAGACCCCCCCGACCCGGCCGGGCCTGCCGCCTTTGTGGCTGGCCCTGCTGCCCATCGTGCTGACGCTGGGCCTGCTGGCGCTGCAGCTGTTCTATTACAGTGATTTCACCCCGCACATCCCGCTGATTTTGGGGCTGGCCATCACCGGCCTTCTGGGCGTCCTGCGCGGGCAGGGGTGGATGGACATCCGCGAGGGGGTGTTTCACGTCATCCACGTGTCCATGCCGTCGCTGTCGGTGCTGATCGTGGTGGGCATGATCATCGGGGTCTGGATCGCGTCGGGGACGGTGCCGACCCTGATCTATTACGGGCTGACGCTCCTGAACCCGCAGATCTTCCTGGTCGCGGCGATGGTGCTGTGCGCGGTCGTGTCGCTGTCCCTGGGCACCAGCTGGGGAACCGTGGGCACGGTGGGCGTGGCCCTGATGGGCATCGGCGCAGGCTTTGGCATTCCGGCCTACTGGACGGCGGGGGCGGTCGTGTCGGGGGCGTTCTTCGGCGACAAGATCTCTCCGCTGTCGGACACGACGAACCTGGCGCCGGCGGTGACGGGGGTGAACATCTTCGATCACATCCGCAACATGCTGCCCACGACCGTGCCCGCGATGCTGATCGCGCTGGTCATCTATTTCATCGCGGGGACCTGGCTGATCTCTCCGGCCGAGACCAGCATGGCGCGCATCGACGCGATCACCGACACGCTGGCCGCGCAGTTCACGCTGGGCTGGGTGCCGATGATCCCGGCGCTGGTGGTGATCGTTCTGGCCGTCACGCGCCGCCCGCCGCTGCCGTCGCTGTTCGCGGGGGTGCTGCTGGGCGGGATCATCGCGATCTTCCTGCAGGGCGCGGGGCTGCACGACGTCTTCACCTATGCACAGTCCGGTTACGCGATCGAGACGGGCGTGGCCGACATCGACAGCCTGCTGAACGCGGGCGGCATCCAGTCGATGATGTGGACCATCTCGCTGATGCTGATCGCGCTGGGCTTTGGCGGCGCGCTGGAGCGGACGGGCTGCCTGGAGGCGATCATCAACGCCATCATCGGCCGCGTCAAAAGCTTTGCCGCCGTGCAGAGCAGCGCCATCGGCACCGCCTTCGCCACCAACGTGGTGGCGGGCGACCCCTACATCTCGATCGCGCTGCCGGGGCGGATGTATGCGCCGCTCTATCGCGGCATGGGCTATTCCACGCTAAACCTGTCCCGCGCGGTCGAGGAGGGGGGCACGCTGATGTCGCCGCTGATCCCGTGGAACGCGGGCGGGGCCTTCGTCATCACCGCCCTGTCGCTGGGCGTGATGGACGGCAACCTGACGAACCTGCTGTACATCCCGCTGGCCTTCGCCTGCTGGACGGCGCCGCTGATCGGCATCCTCTATGCCGTCACCGGCTGGTTCTCGCCGCAGGCCAGCGACGCCGAGCGCCGCGAGTGGGACCGCCAGAACGAGGATGTGCTGGACCTGGGCGACCACGCCCTGGCCGAGAACGCCTAGAGGTCGAAGCTGGCCATGACGGGGACGTGGTCGCTGGGGCCCTCCCAGCCCCGCAGGGGGCGCAGGATGCGGCTGCCATGGGCGGCGCCTGCAATGTCGGCGGTGGCCCAGATATGGTCCAGCCGCCGTCCCTTGTCGGCCGCGTCCCAGTCCTTGGCCCGATAGCTCCACCAGCTGTAGAGCAGGCCCTGTGGGATGTCCTGCCGGGTGACGTCCACCCAGCCGCCCGCGTCCTGGGCGGCCAGCAGGTGCTCGACCTCCACCGGGGTGTGGCTGACGATCTTCAGCAGCTGCTTGTGCGACCAGACGTCGTCCTCGCGTGGGGCGATGTTCAGGTCGCCCACCAGGATCGACCGGGTCGGGCGGTCGGCGTGGAACACGTCGCGCATCTCCGACAGGAAATCCAGCTTCTGCCCGAACTTCAGGTTCTGGTCACGGTCGGGGATGTCGCCGCCCGCGGGGACGTACATGTTGTGGATCACCACGCCGTTCTCCAGCCGGGCGGCCACGTGGCGGGCATGGCCCAACTGCGCATAGTCGCGGTCGCCCGCATCCTCCAGCGGCAGGCGCGACAGGATCGCCACGCCGTTGTAACCCTTCTGCCCGCGCGCCACGATATGCGTGTATCCCAGGTCCGCGAACCGGGTCAGCGGGATCTTGTCCACCGGCGACTTGCATTCCTGCAGGCACAGCACGTCGGGCGCCTCTTCCTGCAGCAGGCGGGCGACCAGACCCTCGCGCAGGCGGACCGAGTTGATGTTCCAGGTGGCGATGGTGAACATGGGGCAGGCTCCTTTGGGCGCGGACCCTAGCGGCGCGACCCCGGCCTGTCGAGGCGCAGGCTTGCCATATGATCCCCGCGCGCTATGCAAGGGGCTGTTGGGACAAGGGGGGACGGCCATGAAACTGACCATCGACGAGGCGCTGACGCGCGGCGGCACGGGCCGGTTCCAGTGGCGCCTGCTGGGCATCTTCGGCCTGGTCTGGGCGGCGGACGCGATGCAGGTGATCGCGGTGGGTTTCGCCGCACCCTCGGTCGCCGCGACCTTTGGCCTGGAGCGGGTGACCGCGCTGCAGATCGGGACGGTGTTCTTCCTAGGCATGTTCGTCGGCGCCTTTGCCTTCGGCCGACTGGCCGACCGGATCGGGCGCAAATGGGTGCTGATCGGCACCGTCGCGATGGACGCGGTGTTCGGGCTGGCATCGGTGATGGCCGGCGATTTCACCTGGCTGCTGATCCTGCGCTTCCTGACCGGGGTCGCGGTGGGCGGCACTCTGCCCGTCGACTATGCGATGATGGCCGAATTCCTGCCGCCCAGGAACCGCGGCCGCTGGCTGGTCTGGCTGGAGGGGTTCTGGGCGGTGGGCACCATCGTCGTGGCCCTGACGGCCTGGGCCGCCGCCAGCATGGGGGCCGTCGCGCCGTGGCGCTGGATCTTCCTGGTCGCGGCGATGCCGGCGCTGATCGGGTTCTTCCTGCGGTTCTGGATTCCGGAATCGCCCATGTACCTGGTCCGCAAGGGCCGCCAGGCCGAGGCGCGCGCCGTCATCGACCGCGTGCTGGCCGTGAACGGCGCGATGCCGCTGCCCGCCAACGCGCATCTGCGTCCCGCGCCGGTGCCGTCGGGAGGTGCCGCGTCGATCATGGCGGCCCCGCTGCGGCGCGCGACCATCGGCGTGCTGGCGGTATGGTTCCTGGTGTCGCTGTCCTATTACGGCGTCTTTGTCTGGGTGCCGGGACAGCTGGCGACCGAAGGCTTCGGCTTCGTGCGCGGATACGGCTTCCTGGTGATCCTGGCACTGGCGCAGGTGCCCGGATACGCGCTGGCGGCCTGGGGGGTCGAGGCGGTGGGCCGGCGCCCCACGCTGGCGGCCTTCCTGGTCCTATCGGCCCTGGGCTGCGGCCTGTTCGCCCTGGCCAGCAGCCCCGCCCTGGTCGCAACGGCCCTGATCGTGATGAGCTTTGCGCTGCTGGGCACCTGGGGCGCGCTCTATGCGTTCACGCCGGAACTCTATCCCACGCATCTGCGCGGCACGGGCATGGGCACGGCCAGCGCGGTCGCCCGCCTGGGCGGCATCCTGGCGCCCAGCCTGCTGGCCGTCGTCTTTGCGCGCGGCTTTGGCCTGGCCATCGGCAGTTTCGCCGTGCTGCTGCTGCTGGCGGCGGCGGCCCTGCTGCTGATCCGCATCGAGACCCGCGACCGCGCCATCGGGTGACGGGGAACAAGGCGGCCCCCCGCCCGTTGCCCCGTCACATCACCGAAAGGAGTTCACATGGGCCAGCTGGTCGACGGCGTCTGGAAGGACGAATGGTATGACACCGACAGCACCGGGGGAGAGTTCAAGCGCGACACGGCCAAGTTCCGCAACTGGGTGACCTCGGACGGGCAGGCGGGGCCGACGGGCGAGGGCGGGTTCGCGGCCGAATCGGGACGCTATCACCTCTATGTCAGCCATGCCTGTCCCTGGGCGCATCGCACGATGATCTTCCGCGCGCTGAAAGGTCTAGAGGATCACATCGACATCTCGGTCGTCCATCCCGAGATGCTGAGCGAGGGCTGGGAATTTCGCACCGATTTCGACGGCGCCACGGGCGACCGGCAGTTCGGCCTGGACTATCTGCGCCAGGTCTATCTGAAGGACACGCCCGACATGTCGGGACGCGTCACCGTCCCCGTCCTGTGGGACCGCCAGACCGGCCGGATCGTGTCGAACGAAAGCGCCGACATCATCCGCATGTTCAACAGCGCCTTTGACGGCGTGACCGGCAACACGGACGATTACTGGCCCCAACCCCTGCGCGCGCGCATCAAGGCGATCAACGACCGCGTCTATGACACGGTCAACAACGGCGTCTACAAGGCGGGCTTCGCCACCACCCAGGAGGCCTATGACAAGGCGGTCCATCCGCTGTTCGACAGCCTGGACGGGATCGAGGGGCTGCTGGCCGAACACCGCTATCTGACCGGCGACCGCATCACCGAGGCCGACTGGCGGCTGTTCACCACCATCGTCCGGTTCGATGCCGTCTATCACACGCATTTCAAGTGCAACCGCCGCCGCATCGTCGACTATCCGAACCTGTGGGGCTGGGCACGCGAGCTGTACCAGTGGCCGGGCGTCGCCCGGACGATCCATCCGGATCATTTCATGCGGCACTATTACTACAGCCACGACATGATCAACCCGCACCGCATCGTGCCGATCGGTCCGGACGCGGATTGGACCGCGCCGCACGGGCGCTGACCGGACGGCCGCCAAAAAAAGAAGCCCCGGCGCAGGGAACGCCGGGGCAGAACAGAGAGGGAGGGGTGTGGCCGCATCCGCCGACCACTGGGCTTCGGGGACAGAACGTCACATCAGGACTTGGGTTCCCGGCAAAGTTGTCTGCGCAGAAACCCGCCGATGCCTCAGGCGACCAGGCGATAGCCGCCTGATTCCGTGACCAGCAGGCGCGCGTTCGACGGATCCGGCTCGATCTTCTGGCGCAGACGATAGATGTGCGTCTCCAGCGTGTGCGTGGTCACGCCCGCGTTGTATCCCCAAACCTCGTGCAGCAGCACGTCGCGGGCCACCACCCCGTCCTGCGCGCGGTACAGGAACTTGAGGATGTTGGTCTCCTTCTCAGTCAGGCGGATCTTGCGGTCCTTGGTGTCGATCAGCATCTTCATCGACGGCTTGAACGTGTACGGCCCAAGCTGGAAGATCGCGTCCTCGGACTGTTCATGCGTGCGCAGCTGGGCGCGCAGGCGGGCCAGCAGGACCGGAAACTTGAACGGCTTGGTGACATAGTCGTTGGCGCCCGCATCCAGGCCCAGGATCGTGTCGGCATCGGTGTCATGCCCGGTCAGCATCACGATGGGGCATTTGACGTTCAGCTTGCGCAGCTTCTTGCACAGCTCGCGCCCGTCGGTATCGGGCAGGCCGACATCCAGGACCACCAGGTCAAAGATGGCGTTCTTGGTGGCTTCGACCGCCTCGGCGCCGCTGCCGGCCTCGGTCACGTCGAAATCGTCGGTCGCGACCAGCTGTTCGGCCAGGGCCTCGCGCAGGTCTTCCTCGTCATCGACAAGCAGGATCTTCTTCAGTCCGGCCATGGTTGCCTCCTTTGCGTCATTGCGCAATGAGTTGGGCGTCGCGGCCCGGACCGTCCAGCACCATGTGCGAATCCTCACATGGAGTTGTCGGATCGGTGCGTTATGTTTCAGACTGTTTCAAGAATGCGTAGCCCCATGAGCCTGATCCCGACCCTGCCCGAGACCATCGCCCGCGCCCGCGCCGACCTGCGCATGGGCCTGCCGGTGGCCTTGGGCGACCATCTGGCGGCCGCGGTCGAGACGCTGTCGCCCGCGCGTCTGGCCGATCTGCGCGCGCTTGGCCCCACCGTCCTGGCCCTGACCGGACGACGGGCCGAAACGCTCAAGGCGCGCGCCTATGACGGCGATCTGGCGCGGGTTGCGCTGCCCATGGGGGCCGATCTGGCGGGGCTGCGGGCGTTGGCCGATCCCGCAGGTGACCTGATGACCCCGATGAAGGGGCCGCTGACCACCCTGCGCGACGGCGATGCGGGACCCCATCGCGCGGCGCTGGCGCTGGCGAAATCGGCGCAGCTGCTGCCCGCGATGTTGCTTGTCGCGGCCCCCGCGCCGCCGGGCCTGACGCGCCTGCCCGCGGGTCCGGTTCTGGCGCAGCTTGCGGCCGAGGCCGCGATGGCCCCGGTCGCGGCGGCGCGCCTGCCGCTGTTGTCGGCGGAGCGGTCGCGGCTGCACATCTTCCGTCCCGATGACGGTGGAGAGGAGCATTACGCGATCGAGATCGGCGACCCGCCCCGCGACGCGCCCGTCCTGGCGCGGCTTCATTCGGCCTGCTTCACGGGCGACGTGCTGGGCAGCCTGAAATGCGATTGCGGGCCGCAGCTGAACGCCGCGCTGGCCGCGATGGGGCAGGCGGGGGCGGGGGTGCTGCTGTACCTGAACCAGGAGGGGCGGGGCATCGGGCTGGCCAACAAGATGCGCGCCTATGACCTTCAGAACCAGGGCTTTGACACCGTCGAGGCGAACCACCGCCTGGGATTCGAGGATGACGAGCGCGACTTCCGCATCGGCGCGGCGCTGCTGCGACGGCTGGGTTTCGGCGCCGTGCGCCTGATGACCAACAACCCGCGCAAGGTGGCGATGATGCAGGCCCATGGCATCGCGGTCCCCGAACGGGTGGCGCTGATCGTGCCGCGCAACCGTCACAACACCGGCTATCTGGATGTGAAGGCCGAAAAATCGGGGCATCTGCTGTGACCGGCATGGTGCTGACCCCGCAGGGGCTGCGTTTTCTGGGCCGCGTCATTCCCTGCAGCATCGGCCGCGCCGGGATCACCCCCGCCAAGCGCGAGGGCGATCACGCCACCCCGTCGGGCCGCCATCGCATCACCGGGTTGTGGTACCGCCCGGACCGCCTGGCCCGCCCGGCGCCTTGGGCGCGGGTGATCGGGCCGGGCGATCTGTGGTGCGACGATCCGGGCCATGCGGCCTATAACCGGCACGCCCGCGCGCCGCTTGCGGCCAGCCACGAACGGCTGCGCCGCGCCGACCCGCTGTACGATGTGATCCTGACGACGGACTGGAACGCGGATGTGGTTCCGGGGCGGGGATCGGCGATCTTCTTGCACCAGTGGCGCCGCCCCGGTTTCGGGACCGAAGGCTGCATCGCCTTTGCCCGCCGCGACCTGATGTGGATCGCGCGTCACGCGCCCCCGGGCACGCCGCTTTACGTGCCCTGAGCGTTCCGCGCCCCGAAGATCGCCGAACCCACGCGGACATGGGTCGCGCCATGGGCGATGGCGGTCTCGAAATCGGCGCTCATGCCCATCGACAGGCCGGGCAGGCCGTGGTCGCGCGCCAAGTCGCGCAGCAGGGTGAAATGCGGTGCCGGATCCTCGCCGTCGGGCGGGATGCACATCAGGCCCTCAGGCGACAGCGACAGCTCGGCGCACAACGCCAGGAAGCCGGGCAGCTCATCCGCCAGGATGCCGGCCTTCTGCGGCTCGTCCCCGGTATTGACCTGTACGAACAGCTGCGGATGGCGGCCCTGTTCGGCCATCTGCGCGGCCAGCTTGCGGGCCAGCGTCACGCGGTCCAGCGTGTGGATCGCGTCGAACAGCTGCACGGCGGCCCGCGCCTTGTTCGATTGCAGCGGCCCGATCATGTGGACCGACACGCCCGGATGCGCCGCGGTCCAGGCCGGCCACTTGGCCTGCGCCTCCTGAACGTAGTTCTCTCCGAAGACGGTGTGGCCCGCGGCCAGAACGCCCGCGACCCGTTCGGAAGGTTGCAGTTTGCTGACCGCGATCAGCGTGACGCTGCCCGGGGCGCGCCCTGCGGCGGATTCGGCCGCGCGGATGCGGCGGGTGATGTCGTCCAGTCCCATGATCCCACCTGACAAAAAGAAAAGAGCGGGCGCAAGGCCCGCTCTTTCCATGTGACGTCTGACCGCGAAGGATCAGAAGTTGAACTGCACGCCCATGTCGGCGGTGATGTTCTCGTCGTAGCCGCGCTGAACCGAACCGGCCAGCATCGCGCCGCCCAGGTCGTACGCACCGCCGATACCGAACGCGTTGTCGCTTTCGTTGGAATCTGCGCTGTTGTTGGCGACGTAGCCGTTGATGGTGGTCAGCGGAGCAACCTCGTAGCTGCCGTACAGCGTGATGGTCTTGCCCAGGTCCGAGTCGTCGCCCAGCACTTCACCGTTGTCGATGTACAGCAGGCCGATGTCGGTCTTGTCGTTGAACGCGTATTCTGCGCCCACGAAGTACTGGTCGTTGTCGTCGATGCCTGCGCCGTTCTTCACGTAGGCTGCCGACAGCGTCACCGAGTCATTCCAGACGTAGTCGGCCGAGACGCTGTATTCCTTCTCGGACGTGTCGGTCGGCAGGTCGTACACCTGGTCGGGGTCGATGACCGACGCGCGCAGGTTCACACCGGCAACGGCGTACTTGACCATGACGCCCATGTAGTCGCTGCGGCGATCGATCGCACCGTCGACCACGTTGGCGAGCGTGGGGTAGCCGTCGGTGTTGTAGGCGAAGAAGTCGCCGCGCGAGTTGCCGAACGAGCGCGAGTAGACGCCGATTTCCGAGTTGTACAGCAGGGCGGCCGAGTCGTAGGCGGTGTTCGAGTTACCGATTTCGACGGTCAGGCCGCTGGCGGTCACGTAGACATAGCCGGGTGCGACGGTGGTTTCGTCATCGCCCTGGTCCCACTGGATGCGGATCCGGCCACCGAAGTCGACGCCCTGGTCGGTCGAGGTCGTCGCGTCGATGTTCATGCGCAGGCGCGACTGGACGATCGCGTCGCTGGCATCGACCAGGCCACCCGGAGCATCGCCATTGGTGTCGATCGGACCGCGCACGCCGCCTTCTTGGTACAGCACGCCGGTACGGCCATAACCCGAGATGGTGACGTCTGCAGCGGCAATACCCGCGGTCAGGACCAGCGCGGTCGAGGCGATAAGTGCCTTCTTCATGGTGTGTTCCCTCTTGTCTCTCTGTTGCCCAAGCCAGCTGTCCCGCCCTGGGTATGCAATTTGTTTCACTCTTTCGCGATTGTGATGCAACGGAATCACGCGTCTGCTGTTTTCTTTGCCCATTTCCGTGATGCACTTGGGCCACACCTGCCACGACCGCCTTGTCCGGATAGGCCCCGCGTAGGCCGTGCGGACGGGGTCCGCGCCTCAAGTCGCTTGTTTCGCGGCGCCGATCCGGGCTAATGCTGACCCCAAGAGATTGTACCACTGAACTGACCTCCGGGGGACTGGGATGACCTATGCACGCGCCACGCGCCTGATGATCGTCACGACGCTGTGCGCGGGCCTGGCGGCCTGCGGCAACGGCACGACGGAAAACGCGGGCCCCACCCCCGACCGCGACATGCGCCCGTCCGAGCGGGGCACCCTGATCCAGGACCTGTTCATCCGGTCGGGCAACCCGGACCAGATGGTCGGGGTGAACAAGTACCTGTGGAACGCCAGCCTGAATGTGCTGAACTTTCTGCCGGTGCAGACGGTCGACCCGTTCACCGGCGTGATCCAGACCGGCTACGGTACGCCTCCGGGCGGGGGGCGGTCCTATCGTGCGACGATCCAGATCAGCGACCCGGCCCTGGATGCGCGCAGCCTGCGCCTGGCGTTGCAGGGGCCGGGCGGTGCCGCGGTCGAGGCGGGCACCGTCCGCGCGGTCGAGGATGCCATCCTGACCCGCGCCCGCCAGCTGCGCATCCAGGACGGCCGCCTGTAAGGGCGCGTCCGCGCATCGGGGACCCCGATCGCGGGGCATCCGGCGGTGTTTCGCGATGTCCGCGGACGGTCGCATTCGACGGGGTCCGGTCGGCCGCATCTGGACCCGCACAGGCGGGGCGTATAGACCCTGCGGGCAACGAATGATGCCCGAGGTTCCCCATGCCCTATGATCCCGCGACAAGCGAAGCCCGTTGGCAGACGGCCTGGGCCGATGCCGACGCCTTTGCCGCCATCCGCGACGAGCGCCCGAAATACTATGTGCTGGAGATGTTCCCCTATCCGTCGGGGCGCATCCACATGGGCCATGTGCGCAACTATGCGATGGGCGACGTGGTCGCGCGGTTCAAGCGGGCGCAGGGGTTCAGCGTGCTGCACCCGATGGGCTGGGACGCCTTCGGCATGCCCGCGGAGAACGCCGCGATGGAGCAGGGCGGTCATCCCCGCGACTGGACCTATGCCAACATCGCGACCATGCGCGAGCAGCTGAAGCCCCTGGGCCTGTCCATCGATTGGAGCCGCGAATTCGCGACCTGCGACGACGCCTATGTGGCGCAGCAGCAGGCGCTGTTCCTGGACATGCTGGACGCGGGCCTGATCACGCGCAAGTCGGCGCAGGTGAACTGGGACCCGGTCGACATGACCGTGCTGGCCAATGAACAGGTGATCGACGGCAAGGGCTGGCGGTCGGGCGCCACGGTGGAACGGCGCGAGCTGACGCAGTGGTTCTTCAGGATCAGCGATTACAGCGACGAGTTGCTGGAGGCGCTGGACGGGCTGACGGGCTGGCCCGAGAAGGTCCGCCTGATGCAGGCCAACTGGATCGGCCGGTCGCGCGGGCTGCAGTTCACCTTCCGCACGGTCGATGCGCCTGTGGGCCATGAGGCGATCGAGGTCTATACGACCCGTCCCGACACGCTGATGGGCGCCAGCTTCGTCGCGCTGTCGCCGGATCATCCGCTGGTCAAGGAGCTGGCGGCCAGCCGCCCCGAGATCGAGGCCTTCCGCGAGGAATGCAGGCGCATCGGCACCACCGAGGAGGCCATCGAGACCGCGCCCAAGCTGGGCTTCGACACGGGCCTGACCGTCGCGCATCCGCTGGACCCGGACTGGCGCCTGCCGATCTGGATCGCGAATTTCGTGTTGATGGATTACGGCACCGGCGCGATCTTCGGCAGCCCGGCGCATGACGAGCGTGACCATGAATTCGCACGCAAGTACGGCCTGCCCATCCGCGCGACCTTTGGTCAGCCCGGCATGACCCAGGACCAGGCCGACGCACTGGTGGCGGATGCGCCCTTCGTACCTGCCAAGACCGAACCCGTGACCTATGTCCGCGGCTTCAGCGGCGCGGCCGATCAGACCGGAGAGGTCGCCGTCGACGCCGCCATCGCCCATGCGGAAAGTGCAGGATACGGCGAAGGCGTGACCAAGTTCCGCCTGCGCGACTGGGGCATCTCGCGCCAGCGCTATTGGGGCTGCCCGATCCCGGTCCTGCATTGCGACAGCTGCGGGACCGTGCCCGAGGCGAAAGCGAACCTGCCCGTGCTGCTGCCGCAGGACGTGACCTTCGACGTGCCGGGCAATCCGCTGGACCGCCACCCGACCTGGCGTCAGGCGACCTGCCCCAAATGCGGAGGCGCGGCGCGGCGCGAGACCGACACGATGGACACGTTCGTCGATTCGTCGTGGTATTACGCGCGTTTCACCTCGCCGGGGGCGGCGACGCCGACCGACCGGGCGGATGCGGAATACTGGATGAACGTCGACCAGTATATCGGCGGCGTCGAACATGCGATCCTGCACCTGCTCTATTCGCGCTTCTTCGCCCGCGCGATGGTCAAGACGGGCCACCTGCCCGAGACGGCACGAGAGCCGTTCGACGCGCTGTTCACGCAAGGCATGGTCACGCACGAGATCTATCGCACCACCGACGACCGGGGGCGCCCGGTCTATCACCTGCCCGAGGACGTGACCGACGGGCGCCTGGCCGACGGCACCGCGGTCGAGGTGATCCCGTCCGCGAAGATGTCGAAATCCAAGAAGAACGTCGTCGATCCGGTCAGCATCGTCGAAAGCTTTGGCGCGGATACCGCACGGTGGTTCATGCTGTCGGACAGCCCGCCCGAACGCGACGTCGAATGGACCGCCGCCGGAGCGGAGGCCGCGTTCAAGTTCCTGTCCCGCGTCTGGCGCTTGGCCGACGAGGTTCCCGAAGGGGGGGACGATGCCGACCTGACGCGCACGGCGCACCGCGCCATCGCGGATGTCACCAAGGCGATCGAGGGCTTTGCCTTCAACAAGGCGGTCGCGAAACTCTATGAACTGGCCAATGCTGTGGCGAAATCGCAGGCCGGGGGCGAGGCGCGCCGCGCGGCCCTGCGGATCATGGCCCAGCTGATGGCGCCGATGGTGCCGCACCTGGCCGAAGAGGTCTGGTCGAAATCGGGCGGGCAGGGCATGGTCGTCGATGCAGGCTGGCCAAAGGCGGACCCGGCCCTGCTGGAGGACGACAGCGTGACCCTTCCGATCCAGATCAACGGCAAGCGCCGGGCCGAGATCACCGTTCCCAAGACCATGCCCAAGTCCGAAATCGAGGCGATGGTGCTGGCCGACGACACCGTGCTGCGGTTCCTGGACGGTGCGGCGGTCAAGAAGCTGATCGTGGTGCCGGGGCGGATCGTCAATGTGGTCGCCTGATCGCCGCGCGGTCCTGCTGGGGCTGCTGGCCGTCTCGGGGCTGGCGGCCTGCGGGCTGTCGCCGGTCTATGGGCCGGGCGGCGGGGGCGGCAAGCTGTTCGGCAAGGTCCGCCCGCGCGACCCGGACACGCCGCTGGACTTCGTCTTCAACCGGCGCCTGGCCGAACGGTTGGGCCCCGAGGACGCGGCCGTCTATGACCTGGATTACCGCATCAGCGCGGGCGTCGTCGCGCAGGCCATCACGCCCGATGAGGTCACGACCCGCTATTCGCTGAACGGCACCGCCGATTTCGCGCTGACCGGGCCGGGGGGTGCGGTGATCACCCAGGGACGCGTCAGCAGCTTCACGTCCTATTCCACCACCGGGACCACGATCTCGACCCTGGCGGCCGAGGGCGACGCGCGCGAGCGGCTGGCGCTGATGCTGGCCGATCAGGTGGTCACGCGCCTGCTGGCGGCCGCATCCGGCCTGCCGGACTGATCCATGCTGCTGAAGGGGGCCGAGATCGCGCGCTATCTGGCCCGCCCCGACCCCTCGCGGCCGGGGGTGCTGATCTATGGGCAGGATGCGATGCGCGTCGCGTTGAAGCGGGCCGAGGTCGTGCGTGCCCTGACCGGCGAGAAGGCCGACGAGGAGATGCGCCTGATCCGGATGCCCGGCGCGGGCCTGAAGAAGGATCCCGCCCAGCTGATCGACGCGGTGCGCGAGGTGGGGTTCTTTCCCGGCCCCCGCGTGGTCGTGGTCGAGGACACACCCGACCTGGCCACCGACGCGATCCGCGATGCGCTGACAGGCTGGCGGCAGGGGGATGCGGTGATCGTGGTCACGGCGGCCGGCCTGTCCAAGTCGTCATCCCTGCGCCGCCTGTTCGAGACGCATGGCCAGGCGGTGACCGCCCCCATCTATGACGATCCGCCCTCCGAGGACGAGATCGGCCGCTGGCTGGCGGATGCCGGCCTGCGCGAGGTGCCGCGGGACGCGATGCGCGAACTGGGTCTTCTGGCGCGCGCGCTGGACCCCGGCGATCTGCGCCAGACGGTCGAGAAGATCGGCCTGTACAAGTACCAGGACCCCGCCCCCCTGACGGTCGAGGAAATCGCCATGCTGGCGCCCGCCACGATCGAGGCCGACCTGGACGAGCTGATCCACACCGTCGCCGAACGCCGCGAGGCCGATTTCGGCCCGCTGATGCGGCGGATCGAACAGCAGGGGATCGCGCCCGTCACCCTGTGCATCGGCGCGCTGCGCCATTTCCGCACGCTGCACCTGGCCGCTGCCGACCCGGCGGGGCCGGGGGTGGCGCTGGCCCGCGCGCGCCCACCCGTCTTCGGCCCCCGCCGCGACCGCATGACCCGCCAGGCGCAAAGCTGGGGCATGGGCCCGCTGGAGGAGGCGGTGTCGCTGCTGCTGTCGACCGACATGACCCTGCGGTCCGCCAGCCGCGCGCCGCAGATGCCGCTGGTGGAACGCGCGCTGCTGCGCCTTGCGATGAAGCCGCGGGGGCGGCGGTGACCCTTGCCCTGGTGATCGGGGCCGGACCTGCCGGGCTGATGGCGGCCGAGGCGCTGATGGCGCCCGGCCGTCAGGTGGTGGTGGTCGACGCGATGCCCACGCCCGCGCGCAAGTTCCTGATGGCCGGGAAATCCGGCCTGAACCTGACCCGCGACGAACCGCTGGCGGCCTTTGGCGCCCAGATCTCCGCGTCGGACGGGCGCGATTATCTGGCGACCGATGCGGGGGCGTTCGGCCCGCAGGCGGTGTGGGACTGGGCCCAGGGCCTGGGCATCGCCCTGTTCGCGGGATCGACGGGGCGGGTGTTTCCGGTGGGCATGAAGGCCTCGCCCCTGCTGCGGGCCTGGCTGGCGCGGCTGCGCGCGGGCGGGGTCGAGCTGCGGTCGCGCTGGCGATGGATCGGGCTGGGCGGTGGTTTCGCCTTCGACACGCCCGACGGTCGCTGGGTGCTGCAGCCCGAGGTGACGGTGCTGGCCCTGGGCGGGGCCAGCTGGCCGCGGCTGGGGTCGGATGCGACCTGGGTGCCGATCCTGGCAGAGGCCGGTGTCGCCATCGCGCCGTTTCGTCCGGCCAACATGGGGTTCCGGGTCGACTGGTCGCCCGCGATGGCGCGGCTGCACGGCGCGCCGGTCAAGGGCGTCGCGATCCGCGCAGGCGACAGCGTCAGCCGCGGCGAATGGGTCATCACTCCCGACGGGATCGAGGGCGGGGGCGTCTATGCCGTCGCGGCCCCGATCCGCGACGGGCAGGCGGCCCATGTCGATCTGGCCCCCGACCTGGACCACGCGTCCCTGGCGCGGCGCTTTGCACAGCCGCGCGGCAAGCTGAGCCTGGGCAACTGGTTGCGCCGCATCCTGGCCGATCCGGCGCGGGTGGGCCTGCTGCTGGAATGGGGGCGCCCCCTGCCGGACAGCGCCGAGGGCTGGGCCGCGCGGGCCAAGGCACTGCCGCTTTGCCTTGCGGGGCCGATGGGGCTGGACCGGGCGATCTCGTCGGCCGGGGGGATCCGGTCGGAGGCGCTGACGTCTGAGCTTGAACTGCGCGCGCTGCCCGGCGTCTTTGCCGCCGGAGAGATGCTGGACTGGGAGGCGCCGACAGGCGGCTATCTGCTAACCACCTGCCTTGCCACGGGGCTGCGCGCGGGGCAGGCCGCAGCCCGCAGGCTCTAGCGTGCCATGGCCCGCTGATAGGCGGGGCGCTGGCGGATGCGGTCTAGGTATTCGGTCAGGCGGTGTTCGACGATCGGGAACCGCGCCGACAGCGCCCAGTCCAGGCAATGCGCCAGGATCAGGTCGGGCACGGTCATCCGCTCTCCCATCAGATAGGGGCCGTCGGACATGCGGTGGACCAGGGTCTTCTGGCTGGCCTCGAATTCCCACCGCAGGGTGTTCTTGATCGCGCCAAGGCGCATCTCCTCGGGCAGGATAAAGCTGTGGCGCGCGGCCAGCCAAAGCGCCGCGTCGAATTCGTCCAGCAGGAACTGTGTCAGGCTGTCCTGGCGTGCCCGGTCCAGGGTGCCCGCCGGGTGGGTCAGGTCGCCGTGGCGATCGGCCAGATAGGTCAGGATCGCGGTCGAATCGGTGATCGGCGTACCGTCGTCGATCAGGACCGGAACCTTGCCCGCCGGGTTGAACTGGGCCACGCCGTCGCTGCGCGGATTGGCGGGAATGTGGTCGTAAGGCTGTCCCAGCTCCTCCAGCATCCACAGGACGCGCAGGGCGCGGGACTTGGCGGTGCCGATGACGCGGTACATGGGGATCCTCCTGGCCGTTGGACGGACAGAAGGCCCCAGCCCCCGCGCCGCGTCAAGCGCGGCGGCAGCCGACCAACTGCTGGCGGTACATCTCGGACCGCTGGCCCACGGATCCGGCCACGCGCATCAGCCAGCTTTTCTGGCGATAGCTGCCGCGGGCAAAGCCGCTGCGGCCTTCGTGATAGGCCAGGTACTGCGACGCGGCGTCGTTCTTGGACAGGCCAAGACGCTGCTGGCTGCCATGCATGTACCAGCCCATGAAATCGGTCGCATCGCGGATGCTGTCGCGCCGGGCACGACGGTTGCCGGTCTCGCGCTGGTACTCCTCCCAGGTGCCGTCCAGGGCCTGGGAATAGCCGAAGGCGCTGCTTTGGCGGCCGATGGGAATGACGCCAAGCGCGTATTGATGCGGGGTGCGCGCATCGCCGATGAATTTCGATTCCTGGTACAGGGTCGCCATCTGAACATGGACCGGCACGCCCCATTTGCGTTCGGTCTGGCGCATGGCGCGCAGATAGGCGGGTCGTTCCGACGTGATCGCGCACGCGTTGTCCAGCTGCCGCGGCGCGCTGAAGTTCCCGCCGCCCCCGCATGAGGCGACCAGCCCGACAATGGCCAGCTTCAGTAGCCTGTTCATCCTGCCCTCGTTCTCTTGTTTTGCGGACAGTCTACGCAAATTCACCCGCCTGTGAAATCACAAAGCCGGAAGCGGGGCAGGGACCGGCCGATGGATCAGCCCGATCCCTCGGGCCGCAGCAGGGCGTTCAGCGCCATCAGATCCGCGGCCCCCGCATCCAGCAACAGCGATTCCAGCGCCCGGTAATGGGCCAGGACCTGCTGTCCGGTGGGGGTGACGGTCGCGCCGCCGCCCCCCGCCCCGCCGCGCGCGCTGTCGATGACGGGGTCGGCAAAGGCGGTGTTCATCTCCTCGACCAGGGTCCAGGCGCGCTTGTAGCTCATCCCCATCTCGCGCGCGGCGGCCGAGATCGAGCCAAGCCGCCCGATGCGCGCCAGCAGCTCGGCCTTGCCCGGCCCCAGGATCAGGGGCGAGTCGTATTCCAGGCGCAGCTTGATGCGCAGCCGGGGGCCGGTCTGGGTCATGGGATCTCTCTCGTTATTCCTGCGCAACATAGCGCCTTGCGCGGGGGCATGCAATTTGCCGCGACGGCACGGTTGCGGGACGCGGGCAGCGCGCCCAGACTGTCGTCAAAGGCAAGAGGAGGCCCACCCATGTCCGCATCCAATATCGTCATCCTGTCCGGCGCGCGCACCGCCATCGGCACCTTCGGGGGCAGCCTGGCCGCGGTTCCGCCGATCCAGCTGGCCGCCACCGTCACCCGCGCCGCGCTGGATCGCGCGGGCGTCGCCCCCGACCGGATCGGGCAGGTGGTCTTCGGCCATGTGATCAACACCGAACCCCGCGACATGTACCTGTCCCGCGTGGCGATGCTGGAGGCGGGCATCCCGCACACCACGCCCGCGATGAACGTGAACCGCCTGTGCGGGTCGGGCGCGCAGGCCATCGTGTCGGCGGCGCAGGCGCTGATGCTGGGCGACGCCGATTTCGCGGTCGCGGGCGGCGCCGAGAGCATGAGCCGGTCGCCCTATGTCGTGCCCTCGGCGCGGTTCGGGGCCAAGATGGGCGACCAGGTCATGCTGGACATGATGACCGGCGCGCTGACCTGCCCGATGGGCACGGGCCACATGGGCGTCACGGCGGAGAACGTGGCCGCCGAACATGACATCACCCGCGAACAGCAGGACGCATTCGCGATGGAATCGCAGCGCCGCGCGGCGGCGGCGATCGCGGCGGGCCATTTCAAGGACCAGATCGTCCCGGTCGAGGTCAAGTCGCGCAAGGGCATGGTCGCCTTCGACACGGACGAGCATCCCAAGGACACCAGCCTGGAGAAGCTGGCGGGCCTGAAGCCGGTCTTCCAGAAGGGCGGCAGCGTCACGGCGGGCAATGCCAGCGGCATCAACGACGGCGCCGCGGCCCTGGTCCTGGCGCGGGCCGAGGCCGCCGAACGCGCGGGCCTGACCCCGCGGGCGCGCATCCTGGGCTATGCCGTGGCCGGCGTGCGCCCCGAGGTGATGGGCATCGGACCGGTCCCGGCGGTCGAGGCGCTGATGGCCCGCACCGGGCTGAAAGCCGGCGATTTCGACGTGATCGAATCGAACGAGGCCTTTGCCGCCCAGGCCTTGGCGGTGAACAAGGGCCTGGGGCTGGACCCTGCCCGCGTGAACCCCAATGGCGGCGCCATCGCCCTGGGCCATCCGGTCGGCGCCACCGGCGCGATCCTGATGGTCAAGGCCATCCACGAGCTGGAGCGCACGGGCGGGCGCACCGCGCTGATCACCATGTGCATCGGCGGCGGCCAGGGCATCGCCATCGCGATCCGCCGCGACTGACGCACCGTTCCGACACCGTTTGCGCAACCGGTCTGGTTTCCAGACCGGTTTTTTCTTGCTTTCCGCCGTGAACCTGTCCCGAATGATGCGGACAATTCGAGGAGGAGTTGGGGTGTCACAGGGAATAATGTTCATTGCCGCGGCCTTGCCCGTCGCGGTGGTGTTTGTGTTGCTGGTCGTCATGCGACGGTCGGCCAAGCTGTCGATGATGACCGCCTATGTGGTCACGGTGCTTCTGGCGCTGTTCCTGTGGGGGGCGCCGGTGGCGCGGGTCGCGGGGGCCACGGTCAACGGGCTGGTGACGGCGGTGACGCTGCTCTACATCGTGTTCGGGGCGATCCTGCTGTTGTACACGGTGCAGGAATCGGGCGCGATCCGCACGATCCGGCGCGGGTTCATGGACATCTCGCCCGACCGGCGCATCCAGGCGATCATCATCGCATGGATGTTCGGGTCGATGATCGAGGGCGCGTCCGGGTTCGGCACGCCGGCCGCCGTGGCGGCGCCGCTGCTGCTGGCGATCGGCTTTCCGGCCATGGCCGCGGTCATGGTCACGCTGATCATCCAGTCGACGCCGGTGTCCTTCGGCGCGGTCGGCACGCCGATGCTGGTCGGCATCAACACCGGCCTGTCCAACAGCCCCGAGGTCGCCAGTGCCATCGCGCCCCTGACCCTGGCCGAATACGTGCCGGTGGTGGCCGCGCAGGTCGCGCTGGTCCATGCGCTGGTGGGCGTGCTGATCCCGCTGCTGATGGTCGGCATGCTGACGCGATTCTTCGGCACCGAGCGCAGCTTTGCCAAGGGCTTTCGCGCGTGGAAGTTCGCGATCTTTGCCGGGCTGGCCTTCACGATGCCCTATCTGCTGGTCGCGCGCATCTTGGGACCGGAATTCCCGTCCCTGCTGGGCGGGCTGATCGGCCTGATGATCGTGGTGCCGGCCGCGCGGGCCGGTTGGTTCATGCCGTCCGACAGGTTCGACTTTCCGGCACGCGCCCAGTGGGACGAAGGCTGGCAGGGCAACATCGAACCGGACCAGGCCGAACTGGGCCCCGATGACCGCCGCATCGGCCTGCTGACGGCATGGATGCCCTATGTCATCGTCGCGGCGCTGCTGGTGCTGACGCGGACCATCGCGCCGCTGAAGGCCTGGCTGACCGGGCCGGACACCACGCTGGCGCTGCGCGACCTGTTCGGGTCGGGCATCAACGCGACCGCGCAGTTCGCCTATTCGCCGGGGACGGTGATGATCATCGCATCCCTGATCTCGGTCGCGCTGTTCCGCATGCGGGGCAGCGATTACGGCCGGGCCTGGGCGATCTCGGGCCGCACGATGCTGGCCGCGGCGCCCGCGCTGCTGCTGGCGGTGCCGATGGTGCAGGTGTTCATCAACTCGGGCTCGGAGGGCGTGGCGTCCATGCCGATCACCCTGGCCGAGGGGATGGCCGCGGCGACCGGTGCCAGCTGGCCCCTGTTCGCGCCGATCGTGGGCGCGCTGGGCGCGTTCATCGCGGGATCGAACACCGTGTCGAACATGATGTTTGCGCTGTTCCAGTTCTCGGCCGCGCAGGGCATCGGGCTGGATCTTGCGGGAATCACCATCGTGGTTGTGCTTCAGGCCGTGGGCGGCGCTGCGGGCAACATGGTCTGCGTGCACAACGTGGTGGCCGCGTCCGCCGTCGTGGGCCTGACCGACCGCGAGGGCGACATCATCCGCAAGACGCTGATCACCATGGCGTATTACGTGGTGCAGGCGGGCCTGATCGGGATGGCGCTGATCGGCGGCGGCCTGTGGTGGCTGGCGGCGCTGATCTGGGCCGCGATCGTGGTCGGCGCGATGCGCGCCAATCGCGACCGGGCCGCGGTGCCTGTCCGCGCCTGACGCAAGGCTGACGACATCGGTGCGGGCGGTCCCTCGGGGCCGCCCGTTCTCGTTGCGCCGCGCCGCACGGCCGGACACGAGGGCGCAAACCGGACACGGGTGCGCAAAAAGGAACGGGCCGCCCAGCAAGAGGCGGCCCGCGAGATCCAAGGAGATGGTCCGGTTAGGGGCGGACGCAGGTCCGGTCCCAACCAGGGGTGGTGGCCTTTGGGGCTGCCCTCAGGCCGGGGTCCCCCCGACTGTTCCGAAACGTCTCTCCACTATCACTCTAGACACTGGACCACCTCCTTTCAAAAGATTGCTGTATAGGGACAGGCTGACACAGATCGAAATTCTGTCAATCAGCTTTCTGCCCTGTGCCCCAACAAATTGCGGACGATGATGCGGAACGGCACAAGGGCCAGTATCGCCAGACCAAGTTTGACCATCCAGTCGGCAAGTGCCAGCGAAACCCACAGCGGGCTGAGCGGTCCCGCGCCAAGCAGCGGAACCGCCTCGTTGGCCCAGCCCGTGTTGGTGTCCGCGGGCAGCACGGCCGCAAAGGCGATTCCGAAGAACAGCACCGTGTCCAGCGCAGACCCCAGCAGGGTCGAGACCAGCGGCGCCCGCCACCAGCGCCCGCCGCGCAACGTGTCGAAGACCTGCACGTCGACCATCTGCGCCACCAGGAACGCCGCCCCCGACGCGATGGCAATTCGCAACGTGGTGGCATCCATCCCCGCGGCGATCAGCGACCAGACGACCCCTGTCACGAATCCCGCCAGCACCACGCGGCGCGCGGCGGCGGCGCCGTGGACGCGGTTCATGACGTCCGTGACCAGGAAGGCCAGCGGATAGGTGAAGGCCCCCCAGGTCAGCCAGGTGGCGACCGTGAACTGGACCAGGACGTTCGAGGCCACGACAATGGCGGCCATGGCAAGGATGCCGGGCAGAAAGCGGATCATCGGTGGGTTTCCGTTTTTGCGAAGGTTGCGGAAGAACTCGGCCCCCCGGACGGGTGGGGCAGCGCGCGCCTTACGCCCGCGCGGGCGGTCTTGTCAATTCCGCAGCGCCTGCAGGCCGGTATCGCGCAGGCGGTATTCGACGATCTCGGTCCGCTGGACGAACAGGAAGTTGTCGTCCGAGATCATGGTGATGCGCATGCCCACGCCGTCATCCCAGACCGAGATGCCTTCCAAGTTGTCGTATTGCAGGGGCCGCGTCTCCAGCAGGATCTGGTCGTCCTGGATCACCCCCGGCTCCAGCCGCATCCGCCGCACGCGCGAGACAAAGCCCAAGATGCCGCGGAAATCGCGCTCCAGCAGGTAGAACCAGCCGTCGGGCCCGAAATCCGCCCCCACCGCACGCCAGCGCGGATCGCGGCGGATCTGGCCGTATTCCGTCCAGGCGCCGTCGAACGAGAGGATGGTGAAGGGCTGGGTTTCCGAACCCGACCGCTCGGGGACGGCGAACAGGGTGCCGTCGTCGTCGATGGCCAGCGCCTCCAGCCCCACGTTCACGCCCATGCCGGGCAGACGGTCCGGGCGGGGATGGGTGGTGGCGGGTGCGTCGGGGTGATCATAGGTCGCCACCCGGTCCAGCCCTTCGAAGCTGACATGGATGCGGCCGTCGGGGCCCACCGCGATGCCTTCGCTGTCGCCGGTATAGCCGGGGGGCAGGGGCTGGCCCTTGCTGTCCTTCAGGTTCGTGCGCCCGGCGACGGACATGCCGCGCACCAGGCCCTGGGCATCGCGTTCGATCCGCCCCCAGTACAGATGCGCCCGGTCGGTCAGGGCGTGGAACCCGGTGCCGTCCGGGCTGATGTCGATCGCCGAGAAGCCGCCGAAGGTCGATTGGTCCATCGTCCAGATATAGGTGCCGACATAATCAAGAACCGCGCCTGCACGGGCAGGCGCGGTGGCAAGGATCGACCCGGCAAGGGCCAGCGTCAGGGCGCCGATGCGACGGTCGAACATTGGGCTGGCAGGTCGCTCATCCGATAGGTGCGGGGGTGGCGATAGTTGGGGTCCGGGGTCGAGGGCTTGGCGCGGCTGGGGTCGATGCGGATGTTGATCCATTCCTGCGCCTCGGCGCAGCCGTCGCCGGCCGGGATCGGGTTCGGCGTCTGGCAGATCGACCCGGCAGGGCAGTTCATGCGGACGTGGAAATGGAAGTCGTGGTTGTTGATGGGGCGGATCTTGCGCAGCCAGTCGCGGTTGCCGGTCTCCATCTGGCACATGGCGACCTTGGCGACGGGATCGACGAAGATGCGTTCGACGCGGGGATCGCGCGCGGCGGCGCGCATGATCGACATGTGCCCGCCTGTCCAGTTGCCCGACAGCGCCGTGCCGCCATTCGCGACGACCGACACGGATGACAGGTTCTCGCGCTGCTGCGGGGACAGGCCCAGGGTCGGGGGCGGCAGCATCCAGATGTCGGCATCCAGCCCCAGCTGGTGGCTGGCATGGCCCGAGGTCATCGGCCCGCCGCGCGGCTGGCTGATGTCCCCAATATAGAGGCCCCGCCACCCGGCCTGCTGCGCCGCCCGCGACAGGCCCTGCAGAAAGCCGATCATTTCGGGGTGGCCCCAGTTGCGGTTGCGCGACAGGCGCATGGATTGCCAGCTGGGTCCGCTTTCGGGCATCTGCACCAGACCCTGCGCGCAACCTTGGGAATAGTTGCCGATCGACACGGCCGGCCCGCCCGACGCCGTGCGGAACGCGCCGAAGACGTCCTTGGCCAGGGATTGGGCCGATGCGGGCAAAGCCAGGCCCATCAGGACGGCGGCGGCGGTCAGGGTCTTGCGGATCACGGGGACGTCTCTCCTTCGGGGTCCACCCACACTAGCAGAACCAGCGCGACAAGAAAGATCACGATCAGGGGAAGAAACCCGATGCGCTGATTCCCGGTCAGGTCGGTGGTCAGCGCGATCAGGAAGGGTGCCAGGAACGCCGTAGCCTTGCCCGACAGCGCGTAAAGCCCGAAACCCTCGGTTGCGCGGTCGGGGGTGGTGTGGCGCACCATCATCGTGCGGCTGGCCGCCTGCAGCGCGCCGCCCGCGCCCCCGATCACCGCCCCGCAGGCAAAGAAGATCAGGTCGGGCAGGCGCAGGGTGCCCAGGACCGCATCCGGCGTGGCAATGCCCAGCACGGATGTCCGGTCCATGCCCACAAGCAGCATGCAGACCGCCATCAGCGCCAGGATGCTGGCCACGATCACTGCGCGGGGGCCGAAGGCGCGGTCCGCGCGCCCGCCCAGCCAGCTGATCACCGCCGCCGAGATCGCGCTGACCACCCCGAAGACGCCGGCCAGGAACACCGGCCAGCCCAGCACCGTCCCCGCATAGACGCCTCCGAACCCGTACAGCGCGTTCAGCGCGTCGCGCGAGAACATCGACGATGCCAGCCACGCCGCCAGGCTGCGCCGATGCCGCAGGCTGCGGATCAGCGTCCACAGGTCGCGCAGGGCGCGGCGCACCTGCACCGGCCGGCCCGGCCCCGGTTCGCGGACCCACAGGAAGAACGGGATCATGAAGACCGCGTACCAGATCGCCGTCAGGGGGCCGACGAACCGCGTACCTTCGCGCATCGCGGGGTCCAGGCCGAACAGGGGCGGGATGCCCAGCAGCGTGCGCCCCGAGGGCATTTCGGCGAACAGCAGCAGCATCACGGCCAGCGCCGTCACTCCGCCCAGATAGCCGAAGGCATAGCCCGACCCGGACAGACGGCCGATCTCGTCGCGCGGAGCCAGGGCAGGAAGCATGGCATTGGTGAAGATGGTGGCGAATTCGACCCCGATCAGGCCGATGCCGAACAAGACGATGGCCTGGATCAGCGGCGGCTGGCCGGGGGTCAGGGTCCACAGTCCCGCCGCGCCCACCACGTAGAATGCCGAGAACACCCAGACCCAGGGCATCCGCCGCCCCGAACTGTCCGCGATGGCGCCCAGGACCGGGGCGGCCAGCGCAATGACCGCGCCCGCGATGGCCAGCCCGTATCCCCAAAGCGCCTGCGCCTGCGCCCCGGCCTGCGCGGCATCAAAGCCCTGGGCGATGAAATGCGTGCGCGCGACCTCGGCGAAGTAGATCGAGAAGACGAAGGTCAGCAGCAGCGTGTGATAGGGCTGGCTGGCCCAGTCAAAGAACCACCAGCCCCAGACCCGCCTGCGATCGATCGTCATGTCCGTCCCTCATGGCTTTTCCGCCATAAGGAACAGAGCCCGTCAGAGTGGCAAGTGAAGTTTCGCATCATCCGGGATGACGGGGGGCCAGGGCCGCGTCGCATCCGCCGCGATCCAGGCCGCGATCCAGTCGGGCAGGGGCGGGCTGTCGGGGGCGTGGCCCAGGGCCTCCATGACGCGGGCGGGGGCGACGATGCCCTGGGCCGAGGTCACGGCCGAGCGGATCATCACCTGGTTGCAGCATTCCGTGCCCTTCCACATGGACTGCTCCATATAGACGAAGCGTGCGTCCCAGCCCACCATGCGCGAGATCATGGTGAAGCGTTCGAACGCCCGGACACGGCGGCGATAGCGGGTCGAGTTCCCTGCCACCGTGATTCCCCAGCCATTCGCCCGCAGCACCGGCACCAGCCCGGTCCGCCGCGCCAGCGGGATGCGGCCCAGATCGAACAGGGTCAGGGTGCGGCCGTTGTTCAGCTCCCACCAGGGGTCCAGGTCCCAGGGCCAGCACATGTGCGTGGACACATGCGTGCCCAGGGGGTCCAGGGCGGGGGCGTTGCGGAACTTGACCAGTTCCTTGGCAAAGCGGATCAGCGGATACATGGAGGGGCCTTTCGTCAGCAGGCCTTTCGGGGGCGGGCCTTTCGTTCTGCCCCGTGGGTGGCCCGCGATCACGCGGGCGTCAAGCCGGACGCGGCGGCATCCGGTCGCGCCCCGCTTGCGTCCCGCCTTACGCGCGGCCATACAGGGCCCGAACGCGCGCGCAGCCAAGGAGACGACCATGGGAACCCTGTACGAAGCCCTGCAACTGATCCTGCAGGTCCTGTGGTTCATCATGATCGTGCACATCATCATGTCCTGGCTGATCAACTTTCAGGTGCTGAACCTGCGCCAGCCGCTGGTCGCGCAGATCTGGGACGGCCTGAACCGGCTGCTGGAGCCGATCTATCGCCCGATCCGGAACATCCTGCCCAATACCGGCGGGCTGGATCTGGCGCCGCTGGTCGTTTTCATCATCATCATCATCGCGCAGCGCGCCCTGGCGAACAACGCGGGCTTCTTCTACGGCATGTGATGTCAACGGACCTGCTGCGCCAGGTCTGGGGATTCGACGGTTTCCGCCCCGGACAGCAAGAGATCGTCGAGGCGGTGGCCGCAGGCCGCGACGTGCTGGCGATCATGCCGACGGGCGGCGGCAAGTCGCTGTGCTTCCAGCTGCCCGCGCTGATGCGCGAGGGCGTGACGGTGGTCATCTCTCCACTGATCGCGCTGATGCGCGATCAGGTGCGCGCGCTGCGCGAAGCGGGGGTCGAGGCGGGCGCACTGACCAGCGGCAATACCGAGGCCGAAACCGACGCGGTGTTTTCTGCCATCGCCGACGGGCGGCTGAAGGTGCTGTACATGGCGCCCGAACGGCTGGCATCCGGGGGCACGGTGAACCTGTTGCGCCGGGCGGGCGTCACCGCCATCGCGGTCGATGAGGCGCATTGCGTCAGCCAATGGGGCCATGACTTCCGCCCCGACTATCTGCGCATCGGCGATCTGAAGCGCGCGCTGGACGTGCCGCTGGCGGCCTTCACCGCCACTGCCGATGTCGAGACGCGGGCCGAGATCGTCACCCGCCTGTTCGACGGACAGGCCCCGGTGACCTTCCTGCGCGGGTTCGACCGGCCGAACATCCGGCTGGCCTTTCAGCCCAAGAACAGCCCCCGCACCCAGGTCCTGGCCTATGCCGCCGCGCGTCGGGGGCAGTCGGGTATCATCTATTGCGGCGCCCGCGCGCGGACCGAGAGCCTGGCGCAGGCGCTGCGCGAGGCGGGGCATCCGGCCATCGCCTATCACGCGGGGCTGGAGGCAGAGGCCCGGCGCGAGGCCGAGGCGCGGTTTCAGACCGAGGACGGGCTGATCGTCGTGGCGACCGTGGCCTTCGGCATGGGCATCGACAAGCCCGACATCCGGTGGGTGCTGCATGCCGACCTGCCGAAATCCATCGAGGGGTATTACCAGGAGATCGGGCGTGCGGGCCGCGACGGTGATCCGGCGGATACGCTGACCCTCTACGGTCCCGACGACATCCGCCTGCGTCGCACCCAGATCGACGAGGGCCTGGGCGACAGCGCCCGCAAGGCCGGCGATCATGCACGTCTGAACGCGCTTTTGGGTCTGGCCGAGGCGACGGGATGTCGCCGCCGCCGCCTGCTGGCCTATTTCGGCGAGGAGATGGACCGCGACTGCGGCAATTGCGACTTGTGCCAGAGCCCGCCCAAGCTGTTTGACGGCACGCTGGCGGTCCGCAAGGCGCTGTCGGCGATGGTGCGGACCGGCGAATGGTTCGGCAGCGGCCACCTGATCGACATCCTGACCGGCACCACCACCGACAAGGTCCGCGAGCGCGGGCACGATCAGCTGCCGACATTCGGCGTGGGGCGCGAACACGGGCGCGGGCAGTGGCAGGCGATCTTTCGGCAGATGATGGGGCTGGACCTGTGCCGCCCCGACCCGGAACGCCACGGCGCGCTGCACCTGACCGAGACCGCGCATCCGATCCTGCGCGGCGAGGAGAGCGTGACGCTGCGCGAGGACACGACCAAGGGCGCCAAGCCTGCCAACGTCCTGCGCACCCAGGTATCTGAGGAGGATGAGCCGCTTCTGTCCGCGCTGAAGGCCAAGCGGCGCGCCCTGGCCGAGGCGGCGCGCGTGCCGGCCTATGTCATCTTCCCCGACCGCACCCTGATCGAGATGGCCGAGAAGCGGCCTCAGGACCTGGACCAGATGGCGCGGGTCGGCGGCGTGGGCGCCAAGAAGCTGGACAGCTTTGGCCGCGCCTTCCTGGAGGTCATCGCGGGCGCGCAGCCCGAGATGCACCCGGCACGGCGCGCGCTGGCCGGGCGTCCCGAAGGCGCGCTGTTCGACCGGCTGATGGCCGTGCAGCTGGACCTTCAGCGCGGCCCCGACGGCACCGACAAGCCGCTGTCCTGTTCGACCGCCCAGATCAAGCGCATCGCGGAAAGCCGCCCCGCCGGCGTCGATGGATTGGCGCGCCACCTGGACGCGCCGCGCATGGAGCGGTTCGCCGACGCCTTCCTGGCCGAGATAGAGCGCGTCGAATAAAATCGCGCCGTGCCTGTAACGAACAGGTGCCCTGCAGCGAACAGTCAACCGAACGTGATGCATCATTTGCGCAACCCCCTGCGTGGATCATGCGATAACGCAAGGGTACCGCCCCGTTGGGGCAGCCCGATCGGAGGACATGATGAAGCTGAACTGGTCTGACGTCACGCCGCACAGGATCTTTCTGGACCGTCGAAAATTCATGGCCGCAGGGGCCGCCGCCGTGGCCCTGCCCGGACTGGTCCGCGCGCAGACGATCAATGCACGCCCGTCCCCGCTGTCGACCGACCAGACGCCGAACACCTTCGAGGAGATCACCAACTACAACAACTTCTATGAATTCGGGACGGGCAAGGAGGATCCGGCGCGCAATGCGGGCGCGCTGACCACCGATCCCTGGTCCGTGGAGGTGGCGGGCCTGGTCGACCGCCCGGGCAGCTATGGCGTCGAGGATCTGGCCCCCGACAACGCGCTGGAGGAACGCATCTATCGCCTGCGCTGCGTCGAGGCGTGGTCGATGGTCGTTCCGTGGATCGGCGTGCCGCTGGCATCCGTGCTGGCCAAGGTCGGCGTCCAGCCCAGTGCCAAGTTCGTCGAGTTCGAGACGCTGGTGCGCCCCGAGGAGATGATCGGTCAGCAACGCGCGATCCTGGACTGGCCCTATCGCGAGGGTCTGCGTCTGGACGAGGCGATGCACCCGCTGACGATCCTGGCCACGGGTCTGTACGATCAGCCCATGCCCAACCAGAACGGCGCGCCGATCCGCCTGGTGGTGCCGTGGAAATACGGGTTCAAGTCGATCAAGTCGATCGTGCGCATCAACCTGCTGGAGCAGGAACCCGTGAACACCTGGAAGCAGCTGCAGGCCAGCGAATACGGATTCTATGCCAACGTGAACCCGCAGGTCGATCACCCGCGCTGGAGCCAGGCGACCGAACGCGTCATCGGCGCGGGCCTGTTCGGCGGGCGCAAGGAGACGCTGATGTTCAACGGATACGGCGATCAGGTCGCCTCGCTTTACGCGGGGATGGATCTGTCGGTGAACTACTGATGATCCGCGGCATCAACAACGCGCTGCGGCGCATTCCGGTCTGGGCGGTCTGGCTGGCGGGGGCGGTGCCCTTTGCCGTGCTGCTGTGGGACATCTTCACCGGCGGCCTGGGCGTCGATCCCGTGCAGGAGGTCGAACACCGCCTTGGCCAGACCGCGCTGTACTTCCTGATCGGCGGCCTGGCAGTCACGCCATTGCTGCGGCTGACGGGCGTGTCGTTGATGCGGTTCCGCCGCGCGATCGGGGTGATCTGTTTCGCCTATGCGCTGCCCCATGTCCTGGCCTGGGTCGTCCTGGACATGGGACTGCTGTGGGGACAGATGGCCCGTGACATCCTCAAGCGGCCCTACCTGCTGTTCGGGATGGGATCGTTCTTGATCCTGATCGCGCTGGCCGTGACGTCGAACAACCTGTCGCTGCGGCGCATGGGTGGGCAGGCGTGGCGACGCCTGCACAAGCTAGTCTATGTTGCAGCCCCCCTTGCCGCGATGCATTGGCTGTGGGCCATCAAGGTCAACGAGATCGCCCCGATCTTCTGGGCGGCGGTGATCGCGCTTCTGCTGGCCTCCAGGCTTGTGATTCGTCGCCCGATGTCCTGGACCCGCCCCGCAAGGGCCTGACCTTTCCTTTAATTTCAGCCAGTTGTAAGAAAACTGACCGGCTGACACGTTTTTTTCACAAAACCTGCTTGCGTCCCCCGGCGGCTGGGCCTAAACACCGCTTCACCGAAGGCGGGAACGCTGGAGGGGCCGGGAAGGCGGTGCTGGGAAGCGCGGTTGGATC
>NZ_VDDC01000039.1:0-35809 GCF_006239215.1 Paracoccus haeundaensis | reverse complement strand
TGCTCATCATGCACCCATCAGTTGGGGGCGTGAAACACGCCGGCAAGGTGGTCGCAACCCGATTAATGGGTCCTGACCCTAAAGATAATTTCTTTTTTTTCAGGAAAATTAAATAGCCATCCTATAAAGGACCATTTTTCCACTCCCACCGCTAAAATCCATCCGCCAGCTAAACTGAAAACAACGGATACTAACGCTGTAAGAGCATAGCTTGTGATCCCCATATGCTTAGCAAGCTTTGCAATAATAATAATAAAGATGGCATGGCTGACGTAGAATATGATGGATCTCTGTCCAATCCAGATTAACGGCCTAGATATGCCCGTTGCCTCGAGTTTCTGTGCAATAGCAGAAAAGAACAGAAATCCTGTGAACGATATTCCAAACCAATATGGCCCAAAGTCCAAGTCATCGCGAGCTGTTAAAAACGCCGATGTCAATACGAATGGCGTTAGCAACCAGATCCAGGGGGATCTAAGAACCTTTCCCATCTGTACCGTATAGTGAGATACGGCACTTCCAAGAAAAAATAGCGCCATTAGGAAGAATAACCGTTCAGAGTATTTTCCACCATCAGGTGAGATAAAAGCAAGGATGAAAGCGCCTCCTGCAACAACGAGAGGATCAATTGAATTGAGGGGCTTGGCAACAAGGTAGTAGATAAAAATGAAGGCTAAAAACCAAAGGTGACTGCCGCCCATATAAAGCTGGCGCAACTCGTACAAGCTTGAAAAATCGACACCTATTAATACTGCGTATATCGTTGACCATACTAGAAACGGCCATAAAATCCCGCAGAACTTTCCAGAAAAGTATTCTGACGTAGATTTAGCCAGAGACTTTGGCAAAAGCATCCCGGACATAAAAATCAGGATCGGCATCCGAAATAGTGTGAGGGTTTCGTTGAGGTTCTTCCAAAGCTTAGTGGCTTCAAAATCATATCGTTCGATGAACGTTACTGAATGGAAAGTAATGACAGCCAAAATAGCCGCGCCTCGCAAGATGTCCATCCACAACATGCGCAGATTTTTGGAATGCTGATTCATGCGGTAAAGCTAACCACAAATAAATTGATTTATTAGGGTGGTTGTGGTCTGAGTGCGCTTCTCAGCGAGTTTACGCTGAAGATACCGTTGAGGTTGAAAAATTATATTCTTTACACCTCCCTTCCAGCTAGCCTCCGGTCTTGATCTTAGCGCGGGACATGAAGAGCAACGAGGTCCACTGTCCGGCTCCAGGCCGTTCGCGATCAGCAGGATCTGCCTCTTGCACAGTAGGGAGGATCCTATGGCTGAACTGACAGACGCCGAGATCGATGCTGCCCTGGAACGGGGCCAGTTGGCGGAGCAGAGAACCTCGCGCGGAAACGGTGCGCTATGACCGGCGCAACAGCCGGATGACCGTAAACCTGACCAATGGTTGCACCTTCGCGTTCCCGCCATGTCTGGCGCAGGGGCTGAAGGCCGCCAGTGATGACGAGCTGAACACTGTCGAGATCCTAGGCTCCAGATCCATTGATTTCAGGCTGTTGGCGTGATTCAGGCTCCACAGGAGACCTGATCGATAAGCAACCTTTTCTGGCTAACCGAGGCGCAGATGGAGCGGTTGAAGCCTTCTTTCCTAAGAGCCATGGCAAGCCGCGTGTTGATGATCGTCGCGTCTTCAGCATAATTTTCATCAATCGCAATGGGGTGCGCTAGCGTGACGCACCGAATGAGTATGGCCCCGCCAAGACCCTCTACGACCGGTGGAAGCGCTAGAGCGACAACGGTGTCTTCGCCCGGATTATAGTAGGCTTGGCCGCCGAAAGTGCCGAGCACAGGACCATCATGAACGATGCGACCTATCTTAAGGCACACCGCATGTCATCAAGCCTTATGGTCAAAAAAGGGGGCGCGGGCGCCAGATCGGGCGAACCAGAGGTGGCATGAACACCAAGGTGCACGCTGTGGCGGATGCGAGGGCGGCCGATCGGGTTCTTAATGTAAGCGGGTGAAGTGAGTGATCATACCGGCGCGGCGGCTCTGCTAGCCAGCCTGCCGAAGGCAGGCTGGCTTCTAGAAGATTAGGGCTATGATGCCGATTTTTTCAGCGAAGCTCGGAGAAACAAGGGGATAAAGGTCTGCATTCCGGGCCTTAAGTCCCGCGAGAAGGCCGTTAAATACGACAAGTGGCGTTACAGACGGCGCAACCGCATCAAAATTTTGTTCGGGCGCCTTAAGGACTATCGGCGCGTCGCGACGCGATACGATCAGTGCCCGGAAACGTTCCTCTCCGCGATCATGCTCACCGCAACCGTCTTGTTCTGACTGTAAAACTCAATAACTCAGGGCCTAGGGGATAACAAAGGTAAGGAGGTCAAAGATGTGCTTCATACACGGTTTCTAGCGGTTGTAACCTCGCTCCCGCACGCTATTGTGCCGGCCACATCATCAGGAGGCCTGCCATGTCCGGGAAAACAATCGCCGTCGCGGGCATCGGCTATGTCGGCCTGTCCAATGCCGTCCTGCTGGCCGCGCGCAATACCGTCCGCGCGCTGGACGTGGACGCGGGGCGTGTGGCCATGCTGAACGACCGGCGCTGTCCGATCATCGACGCGGACATCGCCCACCACCTGGCCACTCAGAACCTGGACCTGACCGCGACGACCGACCCGGCGGCGGCCTATGCGGGGGCTGACTTCGTGATCGTGGCGACGCCCACCGATTATGATCCGGTCACCAACTACTTCAACACCTCCAGCGTCGAGGACGTGATCCGGGATGTCACGCGGCTGGCGCCGCAGGCGGTGATCGTGGTCAAGTCGACGGTCCCGGTGGGCTTTACCCGCGACGTTCGCGCCCGGCTTGGCACGGAGCAGGTGATCTTCAGTCCGGAATTCCTGCGCGAGGGGCGCGCGCTGCACGACAACCTGCACCCCTCCCGCATCGTGGTGGGCGAGGACAGCGCCCGCGGCCGGGCCTTTGCCGACCTGCTGGCCGAGGCGGCGCTGAACGACGACGTGCCGGTCCTGCTGACCGGCTCGACCGAGGCAGAGGCGATCAAGCTGTTCGCGAACACCTATCTTGCCCTGCGCGTGGCCTATTTCAACGAGTTGGACAGCTATGCCCTGTCGCTTGGCTTGGACAGCCGCCAGATCATCCAGGGTGTCGGGCTGGATCCGCGCATCGGCGCCCATTACAACAACCCGTCCTTCGGCTATGGCGGCTACTGCCTGCCCAAGGACAGCAAGCAGCTGCTGGCGAACTACAACGACGTGCCCCAGAACCTGATCGCCGCGGTGGTCGAGGCGAACCGGACCCGCAAGGACGTGATCGCCGACGCCATCCTGGCGCGCAGGCCGCAGGTCGTGGGCATCCATCGCCTGGTGATGAAGGCCGGGTCCGACAATTTCCGCCAATCCGCCGTCCAGGGCGTCATGAAGCGGCTGAAGGCAAAGGGGGTGGAGGTCGTGGTGTTTGAACCCGCCCTTCCCGACGCGCGGTTCTTCGGGTCAGAGGTAATCCGCGACTTGGCCGCGTTCAAGGCGCGCGCTGACCTGATCGTGGCGAACCGCCTGACCCCGGACCTGCAGGACGTGGCCGACCGCGTGTTCACACGCGATCTGTTCGGCGGGGACTAGTGCTCTAGCCTCGTACCTAAGGCCACTAGGTTCAGGACCCCTTGATCTGCTTAGGAGTGCTCTGCCGCTCTGCCGCGTGGTTCAAGAACCCGGAGTGGCAGGGTGATGATGAGCAACCTTTTCTAGCTTACGGACGAGCAGATGGAGCGACTGCGGCCCTTCTTTCCCAAGGATGGGTCCGCTGGAGCCGGATAAGGGTCTTCGCCTAGATCATGGAGGGGTTGGCCTCCGGCGGGGGGTGAAGATAAGCTCGTAATAATAAACGCGACCTATCTGAAGGCGCATCGCACGGCCTCTATCTTGCGAGTCAAAAGGGGGCCAACGAGAAGTGTAGGCGCCTAATTGGGCGGACGAAGGGTGGGCTGAACACTAAGCTGTACGCAGTGTTGGACGAGCTGGCCCATCCTGTCCGCCCCTCATGACCCCGGGCTAAATCAGTGACTACATGGATGCGGCGGCCCTGCTAGGAAGCCTGCCGGATGCCGAGTGGCTAATTCGCCTTATGGTTTAGCACCTCACGTGTCATTGTAAATTGATCATGAAAGTTGTCCTATTAGGCTGTTTTCCCGTGCGATGTAATTGTCTATCCAGAGCCTACTTTTCTCGGGTGTCCCAAGCGCTTTCTGCATGTCTTATCCCAAGACCCTTTGTAACAATCATCCTGCCGGAGACCCTTTTTGCGAGTAACATATCTTGCCCATGATCTTGACGACCCCTCGATCTGGCGACGGGTCAGGATGCTGCGCCAGGGCGGGGCACAGGTTCGGGTCGCGGGGTTCCGGCGGGGGCAGGGGGCGTTGCCCGAACCTACGACGGTACTGGGACGGACGTCGAACGGCCGCATGATCCAGCGCGTCCGCGCGATCGCCGAGGCATGGCCCCGCATCGCGCGCCTTGTCCCGCCGCAGGACGGCGGCCCCGAGGTCATCCTGGCCCGCAATCTGGAAATGCTGGCCCTGGGCGCGCGGCTGGCACGCGCCCTGGGCGCGCGGCTGGTCTATGAGCTGCTGGACATCCATGGCATGATGCTGGGGCAGGGCATGCCCGCCCGTATCCTGCGCCGGGTCGAGGCCGGGCTGATGGCACGCACCAGCTTGGTCGTCCTGTCCTCGCCCGCGTTCCAGACGCGCTATCTGCGCCATTTCAAGCAGCCGGACGTCCCAGTCCTGCTGGTCGAGAACAAGCCCTTCGCCCGGCCCGTTCCGTCGTCGCCGCAGGCCGTTCCCGCACCCGGCGGGGCGGAGCAGGGGGGCCCACTGATCGTCGGCTGGTTCGGGATGCTGCGCTGTCGCTGGTCCCTCCAAGTGCTGGATCAGGTCACCCGTGCGCAGCCCGGACGGTTCCGGGTCATCCTGCGCGGGCGTCCGGCCCTCGACGTCATGGAGGATTTCCACGCGGTCGTGGATGCCAATCCCGACCTGTCCTTCATGGGCGCCTATGACTGGCCCAACGATCTGCCCAAGATCTATGCGCAGCTGGACGTGGCTTGGCTGATCGACCGGTATCAGGCGGGGCAGAACTCTGATTGGTTGCTTCCCAACCGCCTGTACGAAGGATGCCTGAACGGCGCCGTTCCCGTGGTTCTGGATGGGACCGAGGTTGCACGCCGTGTCGCGGCCTGGGGATGCGGCGTCACCGTCGCGGCGCCCGATGCCGCGGCAGTCGCTGCGGCCCTGTCCGCCATCGATCCTGCGGGTCTGGCCGCGCGCCGTGCCGCGGTCGCGGCCCTTCCCCGCGCCGCGCTGGAGATGGACGAGGTCGAATGCCGTCACCTGACGGCCGCCATCTGCGGTGCAGGGGACGCGGCCTCGGTCGCATCCGCCGCCGCTGCCTGAGGTCCCGATGTCAGAACCCCATATGCTGATCGTCATTCCGGCCCTAAACGAGGCGCGCCACATCGATGGCGTCCTGACCTTTGCCGCGGCCTTTGCCGCGCGGGTGAACGGGCTGGTCGTGGTCGCCGATGGCGGATCGCATGATGCGACCTGCGACATCGTCCGCCGCCGAGCCGCCGCCGATCCCCTGATCCGGTTGATCGACAATCCCGGCCGGCTGCAATCGGCGGGGGTGAATCTGGCCGTGGACCGGTTCGGGGACGGGGCCGAATGGCTGCTGCGGCTGGATGCGCACAGTGATTATCCCGCCGATTACGGCGACGTTCTGCTGGCCGAGGCGCAGCGGACCGGTGCCGACAGCGTCGTCGTCACCATGCATGCCGAGGGCCAGGGGTTTCTGCAGCAGGTCATCGCCGAGGCGCAGAATTCGCGCTTGGGCAATGGCGGGTCGGCACACCGGCTGGCGGGCGGTGGAGCCTGGGTGGATCACGGGCATCACGCTCTGATGCGGATCGACGCCTTTCGGGCGGTGGGCGGCTATGACGCGCGCTTCAGCCACAACGAGGATGCCGAGCTGGACCACCGGCTGACAGCCGCGGGCCATCGTATCTGGCTGACCGGGCGGACCCGGCTGACCTATTTCCCGCGGGCGCGCCTTGGCCCCCTGATCCGGCAATATTTCAATTTCGGGCGCGGGCGGGCCCGCAACCTGCAAAAGAACGGGACCCGCCCCGCGGCCCGCCAGGCTGTCGTGGCCATGCTGGCCCCGGCGGCGGCACTGGTCGTGCTGGTGCCGTTCGGCGCGGTCTTTGCCCTGCCGTTGCTGCTGTGGCTGGTGGCCTGTCTGGCCGGCGGCGTCATGATCGCTCTGCAGAGCGGGCGGCCCCGCGGGCTGGTTGCGGGATTGGTGGCGGGGACCATGCACATGGCCTGGTCTGCCGGGTTCTGGCGGGAATGGCTGTCCCGCAAACCCGCTGCGGAACGGACCCCTGCATGAGTGCGCCTTTGTTTCACGACAGGGTGCTGATCGGCATCTGCACCTTCCGGCGCCCGGAACTGGCCGCCACGCTGGCATCGCTTGCCGCGCTGACGCCCTGCGGGTTGCCGGTGTCCGTGGCCATCGCCGACAACGACGCGCAGCCCTCGGCCCGCGACCTGGTCGAAGGGATCACCGTCGACCACCCCCTCGAGGTCAGCTATCTGCATGCGCCCCAGGCCAACATCTCGATCGCGCGGAACGCGCTGCTGAATCACGCCCGCGCCACGGGCGCGCGGCTGCTGGTCTATCTGGACGATGACGAAACGGTCGAACCCGACTGGCTGATGCATCTTGTGGCGGCGTGGCGCGATGCGGATGCAGGCGCCGTCCTGGGGCCGGTGCGCGCCCATTACCGTCCCGACGCGCCGATCTGGATGGACCGCGCGCGGGCGCATGACACGCTGCCGGTCTATGGCCCGGATGGCTTGATCACCAGCGGCTATACCTGCAACGTGCTTGTCGACCTGGCCGATCCGGCGGCGCGACAGCTGTCGTTCGACCCGGTCCGGGGCCGTTCGGGCGGCGAGGACAGTGCTTTTTTTGCCGGTTTTCTGGCCGCTGGCGGGAAAATCGCCTTTGCGCCCCTGGCTGTCGTGCACGAAACCGTGCCATCGGACCGCGCGCGCCTTGCCTGGTTGCTGCGGCGCCGCTATCGGATGGGTCAGACGCATGCCAGCCTGATCGCCCAGGGACGCCCGCGTGCCGGGCGCATCCGCGCGGCCGGGATGGCGGTGGCCAAGGCCCTGGCCTGCGGCGGACTGGCCGTAGTCGGGGCGGCACGTCCGGCCTGGCGCAACCGCCAGCTGATGCGTGCGGCGCTTCATGTCGGGGCAGCCGCCCATCTTGGCGGCGCACGGCAGATCGAAATTTATGGAACGGCGCCGGATCGGTCGGATACCGAACCCCGCTCGGGACCCAAGGAAAGCTGATGGGACGCGAACTTAAGCCCTATGACGGGAACATGGCCTATATCGAGGCACCGGCCGCGCCGGCTCAGACCATCGATCTGCGGCGGTTGATGGTGGCATTGCGCCGGCAGCGCACGACCATCGTGCTGCCCGCCGTGCTGGTGGGGATGCTGGGCCTGACCTATTCCATCGCCAAGCCCGAAACCTACACCACCTATTCCAGCCTGCTTCTGGACAGCAACGTCAACCGGTCCGTCCAGCAGGCGGGCGGCATCGCCAGCGCCGCCCTTCCGGTCGAGCGGATTGAGAACGCGCGCGTCGTCTTGGAATCGAACAAGCTGGCCGACGACGTGCTGAACCTGACCGGGCTGCAGGAGAACCCATCGTTCATGGACCCGCCGCGGTCGGCCTTCACCTCGGCCATCGGGGGCTTCCTGTCGACGGTGTTCTGGCCGGTGACCTGGATCCGCGACCAGCTGGTCGCGCTGACCACCCCCGCCGACGTCATCAATCCGGACGACCTGATGGCGTCCGACGCGACGATGGCGCAGGTCGACCCAGCGCGTCGCCTGGCCGCCGCGCGGCTGCGGGGCGAGATCCGGGTGGACCGGATCGGCCAGAGCTCTGCCGTGGCGGTTAGCTATTCCTCGCACGACCCCGAGATCGCGGCGCAGGTCGCCAATGCCTATGCCGATCTCTATGTCCAGGACATCCTGGCCTCGAATGCCGATTCCATCGGCCAGACCAATGCCTGGATGCGCACCCGCCTGGAGGAGCTGCAGGCGCAGGCGCAGGCTGCCGCCGGCGCGGCCGAACGTTTTGCCGCCGAGAACAGCCTGGTCGAGTTCTCCTCGGGCGGGCTTCTGACCGAACAGGCGCTGAACGAACTGAACTCCAGCCTGACTGAGGTCCTGACCGAGGCGGCGCGGGCGCGGGCGGTTCTGGACACCTATGACCGCGCCGTCGCCGGCGGGGTCGAGGGGCTGACCAACAGCAACAGCTCGCTGGCCATCGGCGGCGAGGTGTCGGACGAACTGCGGGCGCGGCTGGATTCCTACAACGATGTCCAAGCTCGGCTGCAGCGCCTGCTGGCCTCGTCGGGACCGGAGCATCCGCAGGTCCCCGGCCTGCAGCAGACCCTGATCAGCACTGCCGAACGCCTGTTCATCGAACTGCAGGCTCAACGCGCCGAGGCCCAGAGCACACTGGACGTCGCCAATGCCCGCGTCGAGGCCCTGCAGGAAAGCGTTCAGCAGGCCTCGGCCCGCAACAGCGACCAGGCCGCCAATTTCGTCCGGCTGCGGGCTTTGCAAGAAGAGGCTGCCACCCTGTCCGCGATCTATCAGCAGACCCTGACCCGGTCGCAGGAGATCGAGCAACAGCAGTCCTTCCCGGTGTCGAACGTGCGGATCCTGTCCTATGCCCAGGTGCCGACCACGCCCTCGGGCCCGGCGGTGCTGCGTACGGCGCTGGCCGCGACGCTGCTGGGGATGTTCCTGGGCATGACCATCGCCGCGCTGCGCGAATGGCGCGAACGCTCGCTGCGCACGTCCACCGACCTGACCGAATATTCGAGCCTACGGTTTCTGGGCCATCTGCCGGTGCTGCCCGCTGTCCGTCGTCCCCGTGCGGTGGGCGCGACACCCGCGGCCACCCGGACACCGCCGATCACGGCCAGCGGGCAGACACTGCCCGTCCTGTCCAGGCTGCGGCCGCCGGTCATCCAGGTTCCGGTTCCAGTGCTGCACTATCCCGACTCCGTCTATGCCGAAACGCTGCGCCATGTCCGCCTTGCGGGCGAGGCGACGGGCCGGGCGCTGCCCGTCACGGGCGTCACGTCGTTCCATCCCTTTGACGGACGGTCCTCGGTTGCCTTCAACCTGGCGGGCCAGCTGGGCATCGGCATGCATTCTGTCCTGCTGATCGACGCCGACAGTCGCGGCCGCACGCTCAGCCGAATGCTGGGCCTAGACCGCAAGCCAGGCCTGACCGACGCGGTCAGCGGCGGCGGGAACTGGCAGGACATGCTGGTGGGCATCGCCAACACCAACCTGGTCGTGCTGCCCTGCGGGCTGGACCAGGGCGGGCCTTCGGACGACCTGCTGACCGGCCAGATGCTGGGCCAGATCGCGGCCGAGGCGCGCGACGGCGATTTCAGCCGCGTCATCGTCGACGTCCCGCCGCTGTACCCTGTGGCCCAGGGCCGGGCGATCCTGCACGAACTGGCGCAGTTCGTCATCGTGGCCGAATGGGGCCGCACCTCGCGTGCCATGGCCGAGACCGCCCTGGCCGAGGATTCCCTACTGGAATCGCGGTGCCTGGGCGTCGTCTACGACCGCGTGAACCTGCGCAAGCTCAAGTCGTTCCTGCTGCCTGGAGAGATGGAAAACTATCTGGCCGGCCCCAAATCCTACATGTCGCTCAAGCGTCGCATGACGGGTCGGTAAGGTTTTCTTAACCTTTGTCGCTCACCTTGATGTCTCCCGTGCTATAGCGGGGGCAATCTGATGAGAGATGCGGCATGTTTGTCATCTGTTACCTGCTGGCTGCCTTGACGACGACCGCGGTGGCCCTGATCGGGGGCTCGGCGGCGGGATATTCGGCTTGGGAAAGCATGGGCATGGCGTTGCTGGCTGTGGTTTTTCTGCAGATGGTGATTCTGGGCTATGTGATTCTGGCCACTATCCGCAACACCCGCGGATCGCGTGCTACCCGGCCAAAAACCGCGCGCAATCAGCTGTCCATCCAGCCCAAGTGAGGCTTGCCTGCCCTCTCTGTGCCGAAAGCCGATCGAAAAGGACGTCACGATCTCTGCGACAAAACTTTGGAAGGCGTGCCACGGTGACAGCCGCCGGACCTAGCCGTTGACCTCGATGATCCCCTTGTCGGCCAGACCTGCGGAACGATCGGGGCGGTCGTCCATCTGGATGCTGCTCCGATGGCGGGGCATGGCATGGGGCTGGTCCGTCTGCAGATAGGCCAGCAGGTGCTCTCTGATCTCGCAACGCAGATCGAAGGCACGTCCGGCGTTGCGGGCACTGGCCAGGATGCGCACCTCGGTCACGGTCTCACGGAAATCGGTAACCTGCAGGGCAAACACGTCGCGGTCCCACAGGGGTGACGCTCGAACGATACGTTCCGCCTCAAGGCGCAGGTCGGGAATGCTGACCGCGTAATCGACATAAAGCATCACTACTCCGATCAGCGTCGCATCCGCCCGTGTCCAGTTTTGGAAGGGCTGGTCCATGAAATAGCTCAGCGGCACGATCAGGCGGCGCTTGTCCCAGATGCGGATCACCACATAGGTGCCGCCGATCTCCTCGACATTGCCCCATTCGCCCTCGACGATGACTGCGTCGTCGATACGGATGGGCTGGGTGATGGCCAACTGGATGCCCGCGAACAGGTTGCGCAGCACGGGCTGCAGGGCCAGGCCCACGACCAACCCCGCTGCACCCGCCGAGGCCAGCAGGCTGACGCCGTATTGCCGCACGCTGTCAAATGACATCAATGCCGCACTGATGCCGACGGCAACGATCAGCAGGCTGCCCACCTGCTGTAGGATGCGGGACTGGGTGACATGCTTGCGAGCCAGCAGATTGTCTTCGACATCGATGCGGAAACGGCGCAGATGCAGCGCGACCCAGATCTGCAGCGCGGTGCGGGCCACAAGGGTCATGCAGGCGATGAAGCATAACAGCAGCACATGGCGTAGGGTGGCGATTTCCTCGACCGTCAGGGGCGCGATACGGGTGGCAATGGACAAGGCGACAATGATCAGCGCCAGCTGGACCGGCCCGCGGGACCGGGCCAGCAGCGGACGCCAGAAATCACTGCGCTGCGCGATCAGGCGCAGCAGAAGACGGTTGATCAGCATCCAGCCCAGCCATGACAGCGCAACGGCGGCGACAAAGATCAAAGCAGTATCGGTCCAGCGAGTCATGCAGTCCTCGGAAGGGTTAACGGGTCAACACCAACTTCCGACATGCCGCTTCGTTCATGTGCGTGGGTCTCTAGGTGTGCTTACCTGCCTGCCTGATATCGAGCGCGGCAATCCTGCTTTCCGATCAAGCAGGATGAGTTTTCCAAATGTTCTTATTAAGCATCGAACCGGCAGTACAGGAAGAATCGTACTGTCAGAGCGCTTGACCGGCCGCATCTTCAGGTATTTCCTAGGTTCCAGACTTATTGAGTTTCACAGCCAGAACAAGGCAGTCGCGACCAATGGTGATGGCGGGGAGATATGTCTCTGGACATCTGTCGTAACGCGTGGCCACCCGTCTCTAGTCCTTCAGGCGACCGAGTATGATCTCGATGCGGCTTCGCCGCTTGTAGCGCCGCTTGTCATACTTGACCGGCCTCTTGCGTTGCTTCCGACTGGGGATGCAAGCGCTTATCCCCTTGTCCTGCAACGCCTCTCTCAGCCAGTCAGCGTCATAACCACGATCGCCGAGCAGCCATTTGACCTTCGGCAGGCTGCTGAGAAGCGCCCGCGCTCCAATATAATCGCCTACCTGCCCGGCAGTGATAAGTAGTTCAAGCGGTCGTCCCTGGCTGTCGCAGCTGGCATGCAGCTTGGTGTTCATACCGCCTTTGGTGCGGCCGATCAGGCGGCCACGCCCCCCTTTTTGACGGCCATACTGATCGCTGTTCGATGTGCCTTCAGGTATGTCGCGTCGATTATTACGGTCGTCTCCTCACCGTGTTCCGCAGCGAGACCGGCCATCATCCGGGCAAAGATGCCCTTCTCGCTCCAGCGCCTCCAACGGCTATACAGCGTCTTGTGAGGTCCAGAGGCAGTGGGTGCATTACGCCAGCGCAAGCCATTGCGGATAATGAAGATAATCCCTCTGAGAACGCGCATGTCACCAACGCGTGGCTTGCCGTGGGCCTTCGGAAAATAGGGAGCGAGACGTGTCATCTGCGCGTCGGTCAGCCAGAAAAGGTCGCTCATGTCATCGCTCCGCTTCCGAAGCCGTGAATCACGCACCGCAACGGAAATCAATGCATCCTGACCCTAGGTCTCCTTGTGGCGGCCTGAATCACACCAAAGGAACGAAATCAATGGGTCTGGAGCCTAAATAAAGTTATCTTGGAAGGACTCGACCCTTCGAATAATATATGGATACTTTTCTTAAACTGCACCTTCAAATAATATAGTAAACCGGCAATGAGCATTTTCGCCTATAAATCATATTATAAATTATGGTAAAAGGTAAACTTAATCCTACCGATTACTACCGTTCACCTAAAAATCCCGTCAATAGCATTTTGAAAATATAATATATATGGTTGAGGATGAATCAAAGAAACGTTATTATTACTACGACTGGCACGTCTTTTGGTAATGCCAGCCCTATATATATTACCTATGTGGATATATCCTTACTAATTATGAGATTTTCCTCCTTGAACAAGATGCTGCCAATACCCCAGACTTCAGCCTTCATTAGCGCCCGCCTTTGGAGGGGTGTTATGCGCCGAAACGAAGGAGGGAGTGGGGATCAGCCCGGGGTTGCGGGGTGAGATGAGAGGGAGCGGGGATCATCCGGGGGTGGTGGGGCGAGAGTCAAAGATCTCCCGTTCCTACAGGTACATCCGCTCTCGCGGCTTGCTGCCTTATCGGTTCGAAATCATTCCCAGACAGCAACTGACCCTCTTCTTCTGGCGGTTTCTCACGTTGGGAAGGCACAGATATCGGCTAACGCTGCGGGAAAAAGTAACCAAAGGTCAGGTTACTTAACTGTACCGTCTCTTATAAAAACTATTGTAACAGATTGATGGCATTTAAAATTAATCACTAAAGGGCGGACAAAGTGATAAGTTACGATATATCAAATTCAAAATTCTTGTCTTTAGCAATTTTTTTAGTAGTATTATCATTCATAATTTCATGGTTTTATTACATTATAAGGTTTTATTTCGGATTTGAGTATGCACTGGGTATATACCCGGTGATTGACATGTTTGACCTTGATGAAGAAAACACCATCCCTGCATGGCTAGGATCCAGCCTTCTATTAATAGCGGGGACGTTGTCATTTTTCTTATATAAGCAAGATGCTGTTGAAAATAAAAAGTGCTGGCTCGGTATTTCTATTCTATTGGTGTTCCTGTCAATGGATGAAGCTTCCATGGTTCATGAGAGGATGGGAATTCTCGCCGTCTCTATTGTTGCTATTATATTCTTTATTTCAGGAGGCTTTAGCTATTTAAAGTTTCTCTTTAGACTGAATAGGAACGTAATGCATTGTATAATATTTGCAGCAATATTTTTTTTTCTAGGAAGCGTGTTCGTTGACTCACTAAACTCCCCTTATATTCAAAAATATGGTCGTGATAACATCGCTTATCGATGCCTGGCAACAATTGAAGAGGGATTTGAATTTACAGGAATATTTTTATTTTTGCAGGGACTGATAAAGCAACTAGGGATTATCAGAAGGCATGGATAGCAGGTGATTTTTGGCATAAATTTATACCTTATTATTAGCTAATTCAATAACGCAGACGCGGCGGGAAAGCGAAGGTACCAACTGCGTCTAGTGCACGGGCCGAAAGTAGCCAGCAAAAGTAAATTGAAAGACATATAATCCCTGCGATAAGTAAGATGACCAGCCACGACAGGTCAGAACTTGGCGGCACTGCCTGTTCTCAGTCGGCAAAGAACTGATCGTCTAGGATGAGAGGACTGCTGGTCAAAGCATTGTCGATCACGGCGCGCAGCGTCTCAAGGTCCCAGCAATGCTGGCATAGAGAAGTAGTACCCGAATTCTTGTGTGCATCTTAGCCCCCTTTGAGCTATAGCCCCGCCAGCCATGACATAAGGAACTAGAATGTCGGCTTTGACAGGTTCGGCGCAACAGCACATTAATTATGCTACCTTTGATGGTCTTAGAGGTGTCGCAGCCGTTATGGTTATCATCTTCCATCTTGCTTATCGGGCAGAGTGGGCACAGGTGATCACGCACGGTTACTTGGCAGTTGACCTGTTCTTTGGTCTCAGCGGCTTTGTCATTGCCCAAGCCTACAGTCCCCACTTGCAGGCGGGCATGAGCCTTGTGCAATTTACGATCCTGAGGCTGGTCCGGCTCTACCCGCTCTACTTTCTAGGGCAGCTTCTCGGTCTCTGCATCTTGGCTCTATTCGGTCACGATGCGATGTTACTGATCAAGGCCTTCATCTTGGGTAGCATAATGATCCCTTGGCCTATCTACATCGAAAACATCCCACCTATCTTTCCGCTGAACGGGCCGTCCTGGTCATTGTTCTTTGAAATGGCAATCAACATTGCGTTTGCTTTGACGGTTGCTATGCTATCGTCGCGGGTGCTCCTGTCCCTCCTCGCAGTCAGTGCCTTGGCCTTGGTTGCCGCTGCCATGCACTTTGGCTCGCTGCATCTCGGATGGAATGCTTATAATCTTGTGGGCGCGGTGCCGAGAGTTGGCTTTTCATTCATAGCTGGCATCCTACTGTTTCGGTTCGCTCCCCGCATCAGGACTGGCAATATGGTGCCCCTCCTTGTGCTAGTGGCTCTCCTCCCTCTGCTGATCATCGGCCCCAAGCGGTGGTGGCTCGACCTTGCGATCATCATGCTGGTGTTCCCGCCGATGTTGTATTTAGCCGCCTCCTGGCAGCCCACAGGCGCTGTCAAAACGATCTGCCATGAGCTCGGACGAATTTCTTACCCGCTCTATATTATCCATACACCTGCCCTCTACCTTGGCGAGAAGATCATTAGTGATAGCGGCATACCTGAAGCTTGGAAGGTGATTGCTTGGGCAACTCTTGTGGTGCTCATCGTCGTAACCTCGGCAATCCTGCCAAATCTTTACGATAAACCTGTTCGGAGTGCTATAGAGCGCGCGATAAAGCCTTATGGTTCTAATGCTCAAAGCACTGCTCTGAAGCGGCTATGACAGCAGGCACGTCTCACTGAATAACCGCTTCATCCTGCCACAGGCTTTGACACTCCTCCGGCCCTTGATCTTTAGCGGATTTAGGGAGGGCCGGGGATCGCGCCGCCGCAGGCGGCTTCTCTTCTCGCCGTCGGCGCAACGCCTGCCCCTCACGTTTAGCTTGCACATGGTGCCGGAACGTTCGGGGTTGATCCAATGGGGGACACCGGCTGCAGGTGCCGTCTCACCAGCAAATCCTACCACTGCCACCAGCGCTCTGGTCGAGGTCCAAGCCCTCCTAAGAGGCAGCGATCTGGTGCTCCCTGAGGATAACCCTTTCCTCTTCTTGCCTGATCATCCCCATTCCCGCGCAGCTCCCGCCGAGGCGTTCCAAGCCGGAACCGGCGGTAGACACTGGACCACTTCCCGAATTCTTCTGGGAGGTTACGCAAAAGAGAGCCGGTCCGCGCGATCCAGAAAATCCTATTCAGAACAAGGCGGTGATTAGTGGGCTTGCGCTCGTTCGGGGCGCACGGCCAAAATGAAGCGTTCATTAAAAGCCCATTCCTCGTCCGATATCCGTTCTCGTGCCAAGCTGATCTCCCTCGCAGACACCAGGTTAGATCACGATCAAGTCACTATGCGAGTCTCTTTTATCAACACAACCTAGCATTGCGCGGTTAACAACCAAAGATTTAACAAATTACGATAAACAACTTTAAGTTAATTTTCGCAAACAGGTAGCCTTTATAAGGATATATCAAAATATGGAATTATTAAGATATTATCTTACGACGCTTGAGGAAGCGAAGAACTCATATGCCCCTCTGACGCGGCGACTTGGGAGCAGGTGTTCAAGTTTCTGTCATACCAAACCAGAAAACTGTGACTTTTCGGGGTATAGAGAGGCGAAACCTGCGTTTTCATTCCCATGTTGCTTACGGCTTGGACTGGCTGCAAAAAGTTTGGTAACCACAGCGTTTGCTGTAGGCACATGATTCAACCTAACTAAAAAGACAGCCACTGAGCATTTGCAAAAAAATCCTTTCATGTCGGCTGTTTAAGTGGCGACACTCTGAAGCGGTGATTTTGCATGATGTGTTAACCGTATCTTACGGATTGCTAAAATTTTAACGAGATGATGTAGAGTGCCTTCCTAGAACGATTGCGGCACGCCGGCCGCATCTCTTGGCATTATTCGGTAAGAACGTTTAGTTATCATAAGGTTGGTTGTTAATATGCGAACGATACGTGCACAGCGAGATTTCGCGTCGGACTGTCACCCCTCCCTCGCAGCCAACACCTCTCTTGCGGGTCTGCATCGGGCGCGCGCAAAAAGGGACGCCCCTGTGGGTGGCATGGCCAAGCGGGGGCTGGATGTCACGTTGGCGGTTTTGGGCCTGCTGCTGCTGGCGCCGCTGATCCTCGCGCTGGTCATCGTCCTCAAGCTAACGGATTCCGGGCCGCTGCTCTACGGGCACCGCCGCGTAGGCTTCGGCGGGCGCGAGTTCCGCTGCTGGAAGTTCCGCACCATGGTCGTCAACGGCGACGCCGTTCTGGAGCAGTACCTGCGCAAGCATCCCGCCAAGGCGGCCCTGTGGTACGAACAGCGCAAGCTGGTCGACGATCCGCGCGTCACCCCCTTGGGCGCCGTGCTGCGCAAGCTGAGCCTGGACGAGCTGCCCCAGCTCCTGAACGTGCTGACCGGAGAGATGAGCCTGGTCGGCCCGCGTCCGGTCGTGCGGGCAGAGCTGGACCATTACGCCACCTCGACCCGCCACTATCTCGCGGCCCGCCCCGGCCTGTCCGGCCTCTGGCAGATCAGCGGCCGCAGCAACACGACCTACATGGAGCGCGTGCAGATGGACCGCTTCTACGTGATGAAGTGGAACCCGTGGATGGACCTGCGCATCATCTTCATGACCATCCCCGCCGTCGCGCTCTCCCGCGGAGCGCATTGAGCGGGCGGTTGTATCCGATGTAGTCCAAGTGATAAGGCCTTTAGGCCTCACCGTTACCTTCCGCATCTATCCGGCACTGGCCATAGGATCATGTGCCTGACCCACGCCGCTCCCCCAACGGAAGGAAGTGGCCGCAACGTTGCCTTGGGCACCGCATAGCATGCATCATTGAAACACTAGCCCGCCAGCATCCGCAGCGGTGCTAACCTGCTAGGCCCAGGAACAGCGCCAACGCCCGGTTCACGGTCACCATGGTCGCGTCATCGACCGTGCCGAAGGACGGGCCCAGCTTGTCCACGGGCAGAGTGGCCACCTTGTCAATCATAACATGGGAAGCAGCGCGCAGGCGGTTCTGTGGGGTCGGCTCAATCTGGACACGGATCAGCGGGGCATCGATTAGGGTAGATGTAAGGGGCAGGACCGTTTTCGACCGAGCTTCGGAGAACATGTCGGACTGGATAACAAGCGCAGGGCGTGGTTTGCCGTAATCACCCTGCAGGGAGATCGTCACCAGATCTCCTCGTCTCATTCCCAGCCTTCCGTGCTGGCTGCAGCGTCTTCTAGGAACATGTCAAGTTCCGGATCGTGCAAGTCCGCGGCAGCAGCGAGGGCAGACTGTCGACGACATTCGTCGGCAAAGCCGGGTCGCCGGGTATCGGGGACCCAGATCTGCACGGGTCGCAGTCCGGCAGCACGCAGGGCATCCCGGCGCTTTTGAACGCGTTGAGACACGGGTATAGGCATGACGTCCTCCATTTTGTTACATGTAACATATGTGGTTGTTATGAGCAAGGGTTCGGGGGTAATTCCTTGTTTTCTAGTGTTAGCCGGGGTTTCAGTTGACGCCTTTGATCGCGTAAATCTCGCCCTTAAAGGTGAATAGGACTTTGACAGCAGGCTACTCAGATAAAGACGGTTTGGACTTCCCTTGAATTGGGCTGCGGGTCCTTTCCTGCTGGAAACAGGCATGGAAGGTGGCCCTGCTGACATCCAGGCGCCGGGCGATTTAGGCCACGGGAATGTCGCGGTCCCGGAGCAAGGCGCAAGCCACGGCAAGATCCGCCTCGGTCAGCTTGCGCCTGCGTCCGCCCTTGCGGCCGGCGCCCGCGGCCTTCAGCCCTTCGATCGTGCGCTCACGGTTCAGGTCCGGGAAATACTCAGTGCCTAGGAAATTGAACATTACCCGGCCAGTGGGCGTTTCGGTGTCGATGGCTGCGATCAGGGATCTCAGATGCACCCCTCGTTCCTATAGCTTCTGAGCGGTGCCAGCATCTCGCGCAAGCTGCGGCCCAGCCTATCCACCTTCTACACCATCAACTGATCCTCGGGGCGCAGAAAGGCCAACGCGGCCTTCAGGGCAGGACTCCCGGTCCCCGCACAGCTGGATCCTTTCTCCTCAAAAATTCGCTCGCAGCTTGCCCATTTCAGGGCGTCCAGTTTCTAGTCTTCGGTCGAGACGCGCGCATATCTGATCAGCATGTCGGAATTGTAAGCAAAGAGGATAATTCGGACAACTGATTTCCGGACAGGGTTTCCAAACAGAAATCAGCTGTGAAACCATGCCGGGGGACGGGCCCGTCAGTCTTGTCCGGAAGACGACCGTTGATTGACGCTCGATCAGCGGAAGGTGATGCGGATGGGACGGCGTGCCCGGCGCGGGACCGGCTTGCCGATATGGTCCCTGAAACGGTGGGTATAGCAGATGGCGGCGATGATGATCGCGGTCCCGGCGCTGAACTGATAGAAATACACGACCTCGATCCACATCAGCATGAACAGCCGCACCATGAACAGGGCGAAGAAGACCGATGCAGCCGACGGACTGCGGATTGCCCAGCCCAGGCAGGCCCACGCGGCAGCGATGAAGATCAGGGCTTGAGCGGCAGTCGCCAGGATCCCGATCTCGACCGCGTTCGAGATGAGCGTGTTGTGGAAGTTGAACCCGCTGCGGCCCGCAATGCCGAAATCCGCCCAGAGCTGTTCGGCCAGCGGCTGGCCGGGGACCCAGAAGGCCTGGAACCCGACCCCCAGCAGGGGCCTTTCGGCGATCTGTCCGAATGCCACCGCCCACAGGTCTGTCCGGCCGGTTAGCGTAATGTCCTTGCCGGTCACGTCCAGGAACAACCGCGCCAGTTCATCCGAGAGCGAGGACAGCAGCATCGCGATCGCCGCGCCCAGCACGACCGCCAGGGCGATCGTGACCAGGCGCATGTAGGGCGTCAGGCGCTGCAGCAGGATGATGACGCCGAAGACCAGGATGACGGCCATGGTGCTGACCAGCGCCCCGCTGGACTGGCCCATCACCAGAAGCACCGCCCCCAGGAACATGGCGGCCAGCGCAGGCAGGCGCCAGCGCATCGAAAGGCGCCGGTCGACCAGCACCGCAAGGGAGGCGATGATTAGTACGGAGCTGGCATCCGCGAGGGCGTTCTTGCTGGCATGGATGCCCAGATATCCCATCCCGTCGGACCGCGCCCGTCCCAACAGAAGGCTGGCCAGCCCCCCCATCGCGCTGGTGGCAAAGACGATCTTCACGAAGGTCATCGGGGCCAGCCGATAGCCGATGGCGACCGCGATGGTCACCGTCAGCACCAGCTGGATGCCATAGCGCAGCGTCAGCGAGGTATAGTCCGACCAGGCAAAGGACATCACGCACCACAGCGCCACCAGCACGATGGGCCATTCTCGCCGCAGCGAGGCCAGCACCTCGCCGGGCCGGGTGGCTACCAGGGCCATGCCCCCCAGCAAGAACAGCAGCGCGCCCTTGGACCCCAGGGGGGTGATGAAGGTCAGGCCGAAGATCGCGATGAATGCCGCGATGGCGTTGGGGGAATAGCTCAGGACCCGGCGTCGCTGCTGGCGTGCCGGTCGTCTGGCCGTCATGGGCGAGACGGCGGGCATGGTCTCGGCCATCAGCGGTCCTCGCAGGTGACCGAACCCTCGAACAGGCAGGACGCATCCAGCGGGGTGAAGGCCACCCAATCGATCTCGTAGGCCAGGGGGCCGTCCTGCGGCTCCTGGTGGCCCATCCAGTCGGTCAGGGTCGCGGTGCTCCAGAAGGACATGTACAGCTTCTGCGGATGGGTCGGCAGGATGCTGTCGGGCTCCGTGCGGTGGACCTCCCGGCCGTCCAGGAACCAGGTGATCCCCTCGGGCGCCCACCGGAAGCCGACCGTGCGGAAATCCTCGTCGAAGGCCGTATCGGAAGGCGTGGTGCCGCCGTTGTGGGGCTGGCCCGAGACATAGGTGTTCATCGTCATTACGCCCGGATCGCGGGTCAGGATCTCGATGTCGATCTCGTCATGGGGAGAGTCGTGGACCGGCCCAGCATAGGTGAAGACAGAAGCGTTCAGCCCCGACTGGCGCGGGGTGCGGATGCGCGCCTCGTAGGTGCCGTGCTGCAGATAGGCCTTGCTCTGGATCTCTCCGCACAGGGCGGGCCGGTCGCTGTTTCCCGGCGCCGGGATGTGGAACAGCGTCAGCAGGCCGCCGCGCACCTGGACCGCCCGGCCCGACCAGTGGCAGTCCTGCCAGTCGCCGTTGGTCCAGCCGTCCGACACGTACCAGCGGTCCTTGTCCAGCCCGTTCGTGAAATCCTCGAAGAAGCCGTCCGCATCGGGATGCGGGTCCGCCTGCTGGGCGGACAGGGGCTGCGCCGCCAGGATAAGAGCGAGAGCGAGAGCGGATGAATGGCGCATGTGCAAAGCCTCTTGGCCGCATGGTTGCCGTGCAGACCCGCCCGGCTTATGGAAGCCGCAGCCAAACGGGTCAAGGGAAAGGTGTTCACATGTCGGGCAATCAAACGGGACGGAACGCATGACGCCTCCCGTGGTATCGGTGGTGATGGCCAATTTCCGGGGTGCGGCGCATCTAGCCCGCGCGATGACCTCGGTCCTGGCCCAGTCCGAACGGCGGCTGGAGCTGATCCTATCCGACGATGCCTCGGACGACGACAGCCTAGCCATCGTCCGCCGGATCGCCGCGACCGATAACCGGGTTCAGGTCATCGCCGCGCCGCGGAACGCAGGGCCAGCGGCCACGCGCAACCGGGCTCTGGATGCCGCGCGCGGTGCGTGGATCGCTGTCGTGGACAGCGACGACCTGATCCATCCCGACCGGCTGGCGCGCCTGATCGCCGCCGCGGATGCGGCGGGTGCCGATCTGGTCGCGGATGACCTGGTCTATTTCGGGACGATGCCGCAGGGTCAGACCCTGCTTCAGTCCCTAGGCCTGTCCGCGCCCATGATGCTGGAGGCGGCGCCCTATCTGCGCAGCAACGACCCCGGCGCGTCCCTGCCCCGTTACGGCTATCTCAAGCCGGTGATCCGACGCACCGCCCTGGCGGGGCTGCGCTATGACGCCGGGCTGAGGATCGGAGAGGATCACGATCTGGTGCTGCGCCTGCTGATCGGGGGCGCACGCTTCCTGCTGGTGCCGGACCCGCTTTATGCCTATCGGCGGCATGCGGGGTCGATCTCGCACCGGCTGTCCGTCGCGACCGTCGAGGCGATGCTGCAGGCGCATCGCGCCCTGCCCCCGATGCCCGACCCCGAGACGCGCGCGGCCGCCGCGTCGGTGGACCGCCAGCTGCGCCGGGCCCTGCGCTATGAGCATCTGGTCGCCGACATCAAGGCCCGTCGCTGGCGGGGCGCCCTGCCCCGGCTGTTCGATCCGGCCATGCTGTCGCGCCTGGCGGAAAGCCTGCGCGACCGCCGCAGCCGTGCGGTGGACCTGCCCCAGGACGCAACTGCCCTATCCAACCCGCTGCCGCGGATACCGCAGCCCGGCCAGGCCTGGGACCAGCCCCCTGCCCCCTGTGCTGCCCGGATCGCGGCCATGGCCGCGCAGGGTGGCCGCCTGCCGTTCGGGGCTCCGTCCTGGGCGGTCTGGCTGTCAGAAGCGGTGGTGGACGCCAGTTCGGCGGGGTGATGCCGGGGCGCCTTCGTCAGGGACTGCCGCGTTTCTCGTACCAGGTCCGGCTGAAGCTAACTAAGGGGCGCTTTGGCCCAATCTCTTCGGCGGAAAGCCAGTAGAGCCATTCGACCTCCAGGTACAGCACATCTCAGCCTGACGCCGCGACGCAAGTCTACTTGTACGTATTGGGATCCAGAAAGGCCCTGAAGACGCTGACCGTGAATGTGGTGCCCCGGTTGCATAACTTGACCTTGGTCTTGTCCACAGAAAACCGCAGCGAATAGTCGGGCACGTATGAATGCGCCGTGTCTTCGCGGAAGACATTAGCCGCCTGAACTCAAAGTTAGTTGATGAGAAGCCGCACTTCTTCAGCAGGCCTTAGGCCGATGGGCCATTTGTATTGGTTGCAAAAATGTTTGCGCACTAGCTTGTAGAGACGACGTTCCAAGAGTCGCCACAGTCGGAATTAATCGCAGATGATCGCGTTAAACAACTACTCCAACAGCTCTCTCGATCTTTTAAATCTGGGTGTCGCGGGTCTAAAGCACAAGCGCTTTCTACCAAGCCGAAGATCTTGAAGACAATTTTAGTGCCGATGGTGATGTTATTTAAAGTTTATTTAAGCAGCCCTATTGTGCCATTGAGCAGGTTCTAACTCCAGTCGGAGGCTATTAGGTTGGCGGGTTGTAAAAGGTCCGAGGCTTTGAGATGGACCAGCAGCTGGCTTACATTGCAGTTATCGTTGAGGGCAAAGATCAACTGGCTGATGCTAACGATAAGGATGTCGCAGTCATGAACAGTCGCGTTCCCGTTGGTGACGGGCTTGATGTCGATCAATAGGTAGTTTTGCTCGTAGTAGCCGGAGAGCTTGGTAGAGACTGAGAAGATCGGGTGCTCCATAAATACGACGTCCATCTTGGACGCAGCGTTGTGATGTCGAAGACGGAAACGTCTCGCTGCGGGGGTCGGTTGGGAAGAACCAGACTGCTCATTAGTTCTATAGGACTTAACGACATTTCACCCATAACGACATTTCACCCATAAATTCCGGAGAAACGACACTTCACCCATAACAATATCCAGCAAGTGCTTATTTTTGCTGCGGGAATTGGATATATCTGCAAGGAGGGTAGTGTAGGGCTTTCCTACTCAATCAGCAAACGACCGATGCGAGAGACAGGGGGTGGCCTGTATGCAGCAAGCTTATCGTTTAATATCCCACGCGCAATAGGCGCCAAGGTCAGCGGATCGCGGCAAGCTGAAAGCAATGCCGTTAACCTACCGGCCTCCGCTCGTCGGTCTAGGAAATCACGCAACAAGAAACGTCGTTTTAATTCTTTGGCATGAACCCTCAAAGCGGTACGGGTAATGTCGTCCATCCCACCCACTGAAAGATGTGCCAAGGCTGCAGCGTATAGCGCTTGCAAGTCAGCTGTGCTATGGCGCGAACTAAGGGAATTATAACGCCAACGTGCGGCATATCCTACCTCAGTCGAAACGCGAAATCGCGCCTGTTTCTGCATCATTCGAACGTATAGATCATAATCCTCACCCAAGCGCATTGTCTCATCATAACGAAAATTTTGTGACTCCAAAAATTCTCGCCGAATCACTGGTTTGAGAAAGCCCCACTCTTGCCGCTTTTTACCACGTACTGAATGATTTGCCCGTACAAAGCCTACAAGGTCAATATTGATTACCCGGGGGCTGACCGGCGGCGCCAGTGGCAGATCGTCAGGAAAACTGTTTTCATCGACGAACAAAATATTGTCAGCAATCATATCGGCGTCGGAGATTGCCAGTAGTCGAGCAAAGCGTCCAGGCAAAATAAAGTCGTCGGCGTCTAGGATCGCTATAAAATCGCCCGTTGTAATGGCCAGGGCCCGGTTGCGGGCAGCTGCGGGTCCGCCGTTAATGGCGCAACGGACTACTTTCAGGCGGGCATCTCCCTGCCCTGCCCTCTCGGCTGCCTCTACGGTATTATCTTTTGAAGCGTCGTCGACAACGATCACCTCGGTTGTCTCGGTTTCGGCCAAGGCTGTCCGGACGGCGCCCGCGATAGTGCTGGCAGCTTCATAAGCGGTAATGATTACCGAAACGGTGGAGGAAGCGGCTTTCTTCATAGATATCCACGTGGCAAGACAATGTCGAAATGTCCAGCCCACAATGCTGGTAGCAGCTCACTAGCAGCAGGCCATGGGCCTGCATTATTAGGTACAACCCTTTGTGATTGACCGGTGCCAGATCCTCTGTCCACAGCTGGCGGTTCAGGATTGTGGTGATCCAACGGTAACTATAAGTCAGCCGGGCCGTCACCAGCGTGGTGATCTGCGGAACCAGGTTAGCATCTTACGCCTTGCAGTAGCGCCGACACAGTTTTATCTTGCCCTTCAGTTGATCGATTAGGTTCGAGCGGGCTACGCTAAAGGTTTCTGTCACGACCTTTATCAGGAACCGCCTGTCAGCGGCGCATGAAAGGTCGGTTTTTTGAGTGTGACTTGTCCAAGGCTCTGCACAGGATCCCGGCCGCCAGTCACTTCCGGCCAAGATACCGTTTAGGTTCGCGATGCGATCCTTGAACTGCCGGACGACCTTGTCGCTGGTGACGTCATCGTTCCCGGTCACAGCGACACTCCCTCCTTCGAGTACGAACCTTAGTTGATGATACAGCAGGTTAGGACAAAGGCCATTGCGCCGCGCAAGGATGGAAGTGTTAGCCTGATTCTCTAGTCCTCGAGGGCCTATGTGGCTTCACTGGGGCCACATAGGCCCTCGACCCCGACGATCCGCAGCTTTTTGGCGGCGGTCCGGCAGCGTCAACAACCGCCATCGGTTATGACTTAATCTCAGACATAAGCACATGCTTAGGCATATGCCTGAGCCGCCTTAGTTATGACCAAGTGTCCTGTCGAAACGAGGGTCCGTTCAGATAGTGATCATGACTATACCGTCGAAAAATGGCTTGGTAGACTCAACAGTAGAGACGCTAGAAAAGGTTTATGTGTGGAATTCGTACAAGTCGGATTACCGGCTGGCTGGATGACCGTATGTTGCCGTCTGCCCTATTTACCAGCATTTCCATCTCCGGCCCTCGGCTCATAACCAAGGGGAGGTCTTTTTGCATTTGGGGATAAGCATTTTAGTTTCTTATATTTCTTCCTTTTTAGGGAGGCTAAGCATCTGTTTAATAAAATGAATTCAGCCTGAAAGTGACTTATCGGGCGAGGTACTGAGACTTTATGGGCGAGGCATGGTGACCTATAGGGCGAGGTGAGGTGACTTTTTGGGCGAGGCCATTGCTCTCGCATGTCCTCTATAGCTCTATCATGACTTTTGGGGCGAGGTGCTCACGCTGTCGTTAGATATTTCTAGCAATGACTTCCAACCAGGCGACTTTTAGGCCTATTGTGACTTGAAAACAGGGACAGGTCACAGTGCATGCGGGACGAACCTCGCCCAAAAAGTCATGATAGCGCCGCAGGTACGCTTGGGGCGTTCCAGCGGCGCGGCGAGGTCATTAAGCCTGCCGAACTGATCGAGGTTCGCGGGGGTGAGAAGATCACGCTAGCCGCGCGCAGGATCTACAATCAGCTGCTGTCCAATGCCTTTGGCCCAAACATGGCAGCCGAGGGGCAGGAATATCGCATTCCTTTCTCCGAGTTGCGCGGCAATCACACGTCAAACGACCGTGTGACAGAGGCAATCCTCAGCCTCATGCAGACGGTCGTGCGCGTGAGGATGTCTGATGGATCAACCCGCAACGTCCATCTCCTCGGCCCGACCGATGTCGAGAAGTTCGGACCAGGCATCGCCACGATGCTTACCTATGAGCTTCATCCAAAGCTATTGCCGATCCTGCGCGACAGCCAGATTTTCGCCCGCCTGGAAATGCAAATCCTTCACGGTTTTGGCACAAAGTACGGCATGGCGCTTTATGAGATCATCGCCAAGCGGATTGGCTTGAGGCATGTCTTCTACAACGACTTCGAGACCGACGAGTTGCGGGACTATCTCGGCGTTCCTCATGGCAAGCTTGGTCCTTTTGCGGCGTTGCGCCGCAAAGCTATTGAACCAGCCGTGGCAGAGGTAAACGCCCTCGCCCCCTTCTCGTGCCGCATTGACACGATCGAGACCCAAGGCCGGAAGGTAACCAAGCTGCGGCTGTCCTGGTGGCTCAAAACCGTCGATGAAAAGAAGGTTCAATGGGAGGCCCAGCAAGGCAAGCAGGCCAACCTGTTCGTGGACCAGCTTCCTGAGGTGACCCTGTGGGAGCCATAATCGTGCAGTTAGTCAAAAGTGCACGATTGAAAATGTGCACAAATGCAAAGGGGCAGACATGCAAGTGATCACGATTGCAATGCAAAAGGGCGGCGTGGGCAAGTCCACCATCGCCCGCTCGCTTGCAGTGGCCGCGGTTCGAGACGGCCTATCGGTCCTGATGATCGATATGGATTCGCAGCAGAGCGTGAGCCAATGGGCGGAGCGGCGCGAAAGCGACATGCCGGTGGTGGTGTTTTCAACTGAGAACGAACTGCCGAAGAAGTTGGCCCAGGCTAAGGGCGTGGCCGATCTAGTGATTATAGACACCCCCCCTGCCCGCTCAACTGAGGCTCCGGCCGCCGTTGAAGTCGCCGACTTGGTGCTGATCCCTACAACCCCTGATGTCGAACCTCTTGAGCAAATGCCCAGGACTCTTCGCCTGTGCCGCGGCTTTTCGCGCCCTGTGTTCGCAGTGGTGAATATGGCTAACCCAACCGGCCCGGCCGAGGTCGTCTATACACGCGAGGTCATCGAGGCCATGGGTGCCAAGATAGCTCCCGTCGTGCTTCACCGCCGCAAGGCTCACCGGGACGCCAGCGCGTCCGGACAGACGGTCCAAGAGGTCGATCCGAAGGGCAAAGCTGCTACAGAAGTGGACAACCTGTGGGCGTGGGTTCGTGCAGAACTGCAGGGTAGCAAATGAGCAATGGTGCTTACGTGCCATTGTGCACAATTTTACAAGTGCAGTTGGGCAATAATGCAGGAATGCAGAAATGAAGAAACCAAATCCGCTTCTGGCAGCGATGATGTCAAAGGAGCCCGAGCTGGAAGTCACCGCCGCGCCGGCCGCACCAAAACCTGCTGCAAAGCGCGCACAAGCACCAGTGGCAGAGAAGCCTGTGGCCAAAAGGGCAGGGCAGAAACACCTTGGTGCCTACTTCGATAAGGGCGACCCAATCCTTGAGCGTGTGGCGATCCTGCGCGCACGCTTGGACATGAACAATTCCGAGCTGATCGAGCATGCACTGCATGAGCTGTGGAGACGTCACGAAGCGGGCAGGGCGTTCGGGGACTAGTGCACAATATCGCTTATTCCCATTTGAACAGCAAAAAAGCCTCGCGGCGTTATGAGCGCTGCGAGGCCAGTACAGATGAGTCCGCAAGGGACTTTCAAATCGTATCTTTAGCAGGCTGGAATGAAATCTCTAACTGATCTAGGTTTTCGAATAATGGGTGGGCCACCTGATACTGCTGAAGAAGATGGGACTGCTTTCCGCCGCCAGGTCGTGCGCCCTTCTCCTTTTCGCTGATGGCATAGCCACCCCACTGGTCGGCACTGGTTTCGCCACGCTTTCATAGATTCGGTTGCGGATCATCCAGCGGTCCGGCGCTGACGGGGCGCGTTCCAGGCTTTCAACTCGTTTCTGCCACGTTCCGGCTCTGGCAGTATGTTCGTCGCCACCACCTACAACAGGCCGCGCAGATAGGATCGGGTGGGCTTGAAGGGAGGCTCGCCGAGCCAGAACAGCTCGACGATCTGCGGGGCAGGGAGGTCGGCTGATAGATGGTCCATGGCAAGGTCGTTCATGGTCTCATACTCCGCGTAAAGACAGCATCCCCAGCTTCTCAGCCTGTGCCAGCAGCATCTTGACCGACGAGGGCTGCCACGTTGTCCGCCCGCGGGGGGTGCGCTCACGCATCGCCTCCAGACGATCGCAGATGGCCTGGAGGGTGATCTGGGGATCAGCCCCCTTTATCGCAGCCACGATCGCCGGCAGACGGTCGTCGCCTACGCGTCGGGCGGCACGCCCGAGGACCTCCTCGGGCAGGAAGCCGTCCCGAACATAGGCCCGCACAGCCCTCAGAAGCCGGGGCTGTGTCCATTGTCGGTTCTGGGGCAGGGATGCATTGATGATCCGCAGGATATCCTCCCAGGCCATGTGTGGGCGCAGTCTGCGCACATGGGGAACCCAGTCCCCTGCGGTCTGGGCAACGCGTTCCATATAGCCATCATGCCGTGCCAGGCGTACCTTGCGAAGCGCCTCCGGGTTTCGGGCACGCAGACCGGGATTTCCGCCGATCCGCCCTTCAAGACGTGCGCTGGCCAGTCCCGCTTTGGTGCGCTCACGGATCAGGGCCCGCTCGAACTCGGCCGCAGCCCCCAGCACCTGGAGCGTGAACTTTCCCTGGGGCGATGCCGTATCGATCGGATCCTCGATCGAGCGAAAGAACGCGCTCTTTGCTTCGAGTTGCTCGATGATCTCCAGCAGATGCGAGAGGGACCGGGCCAGTCGGTCGATCCGAACGACGACCAATGTGTCTCCCTTGCGGATACCGTCCAGGACGCTTGTCAGGACGGGGCGGGCGCGATTGCCACCGGACCCATGCTCCTCGCGGATGACTGAACAGCCTGCCGCTTTCAGAGCCTGGGCCTGCGGCAGCAGTGTCTGATCGTCCGTAGAGACGCGGGCATAGCCAATAAGCGGCATGGAGGGCCATCTTTCATAACTTGTAGACGTCAGTAAACGACCGTTTGCAAACAGATGCAACGCCGATATCTGCGTCTGCCGTACGGAAGTCTAGATCCTCTGCATCCATCAGGGGACGGAAATGGGCGGCTTCGTGCGCTCTCAGGGCCGTATTCCAAGGCCTCGGGATCTCCTCTGCCTGAGTGGCGGAATGGTGGTGACTTCGGCCAATATCTGAAAGTACTAGGCAACTGCAGAATGCTGGCAATATGCTAAACTGTTGGCGGCATAATCATGGGCTATCAGATGGATGTCGGATCGCTTCTTCTGAGTGCCGAGACCCACGCCGCGAGGGTTGAGGGCATCCTCCTGGCCGACCCCGCCCTGGCTGCACTGTGGCGGATGGAGACGAGCCTTCTGGAGGCTGCCGCCTCGGTCGGCCTCGAAGGCGAGCGCATCTCCACGCAGGGGATGGTGCTTCGTCTGACCAGCGGCACGGCGGTGGAAGAGGATGCCCGGGCGGTCGAGATGGCCCTGAAGCTTCTGGTCGTCATCCGCCGGCCCGGAGACCCGTTTGGCGCGCCGATAGCGGCGCTGCGCCGGATCGAGGCGGCTGCGGCACCCATCGGGCAGACACGCGATGAGGGCGATCGCTTGGAGGATGCGGAGCTGCCCTTGGTCGTGGAGGCCAGTCGCACCTGGTCCCACGTTCCGATCCTGGCGGGATGGCGTGCGGCGGCCAGCTATGCCTTCCGCTCCCGGCGCAACAGCCCGGTGGCCGAGCGGCTGATCTTCATGGCCGTGGAGGGTGCCGCGCGTCATCTGCAGGGGCTGTCTCCTGATAAAAGGGCTAGCCGCGATGAGCTGGACGAGAGGGCAGGGGGCCTACTGATGCCGGCGGCTGCCGTGTGGATCGTGCCGCCATCCGTGTCGCTGACCCGCACCGGCTTTCGGGTCTGGTCGCCGATGACCGGGCTGGCCACGTTCCTGGAGGCCGCCACGCGGAGCCTCTCTCATGACCTCGGTCATCTGGGGACCCTGCGCCATGAGCTGGCGCGTCTCTCGGCCATGGCGTCGTCTGCACACGGGCGGTCGCGCCTTGGCGACTTGATCGCCTATCTGAAGGCGCAGCCGGTCGTGAGCTCGGCGATGGTCATGGATCATCTGGGGGTGACGCGCCGGACGGCCCTGACCCTGATCGGCGAGCTCGTCGATGGTGGCTGCCTCAGCAATCTCACCGCCCGAAGCACCTCCCGGTTCTGGGCGCTGCCGTCCCTTGCCGCGCGGATGGGACATGCGGGAGGGGCGGGGGCGGTTCGGGGTGATGTATTCGTCAGCCGCAAGGGGCCGCGCGAACGCTTGAAACAGATCGGTGCCTTGGAGCGGATAAAGGGAGGGCGCGACGAGGGCCAACTGGACCGGATCATGGCGGATTTTGATGCCGCGATGTCGGGCCTGGATGATGTCGTGCGCCGGGCGGGGGGTCGAGAGCGGAAAGACGAGTAGATCCTGCAGCGGTCAATTCTTTGCATGTCTGGAGACGCACGCTGTGCGGTAGAGGTATCCTAAGGCGGAACTAAGAACGTCGAGTGTGAAAGACTCAGTTCAGGAGGGCGCGCAGCAATGAATTCAGAGCTTGGACCATTCAGTTACGACACGGTAGCTGGAATGCTGGTAGAATGGGGCGGTGCGCAGCGCCTTGGGACATTGCTGTCGGAGTGGTTTGAGCAGCGCAAGCTGCTGATCGTTACTGACCGCTTCCTGCATCAGTCCGGCCTTCTGGATCTCGCCAAGGTATCGCTGCAATCGGCAGGGTTCGAGATAACCGTCTTTGACGATGTCGTCGCCGACCCGCCAGAAGATGTGATGATCGCATGCGCAACGATAGCCAAGGTGACCCGGTTTAAGGAAAGCGGGACGGGCTAGCAGATCCGGATAAACTTTGCCCTGCGAGATGCCGCAGGGCTCTGATCCTGTTTAACCCCATAACCCCGGTTGATCCCATTCCCCTGCTGGGCGCGCCATATAACACCCAAAGGGAGGGGCATTGCCCTAGGTTGAATTAAATTATATTTTTTAAATTCGTGTTACAGAGGGATGCACACGACCTAAATACTTAACTGCCATTCGTTTTATTTTATTATTAGATTCAGGCTGATTATTTATTAAGTTAATATCAGCTTTATGTAAGGCAAGCGCTCTATTTTTCATAGGTATACGTAGAACGCCTCCCTCAAGAAAATCTTTCTGCAGATGCTGAGGTGTTTTTTTCCATATGGTTCGGCGGATATGTCGGATAGACGCTTTTAGATCAAGCTCACGACGCAACCAACCTCTTCCAAAGCCCAAATTACGCGTGGTTTCTTCTTCATTTTGCGTCCAGACAGCAAGTTTCTCGCGGCATATATAAATCGGCTCCACTACCATACATGTTCTAATATACTCATCAAGCGCAGGAATGGTATCTGTTTTAAATGATAATTCTTGCCGAATATTTTTTGACCAGAATGCTCCCCCGTTTGAAATTCCAATTCCACCAAAAAGTGAAAGGTGGAATTCCTCTGGCTGATACACACGCTCATCAAATGTCCCGTTAAGTATACCAAAACTGCTCAATCGATTTTCTGTAACATAATCTATAACTTGATTTATCTGACATATAGAAACGCCATTTTGTTCAATGATTTGTATGCCCCTGTCAATGAAATTCTCTTTAATCTGATTATCATCCTCAAGCATAAAAAAATAATCTGCTGAATATTGATTCTCAAGCCGGAAGCATGCATCCAAGTTAGCAATTAAGTATTGTTGAGGTCGGTTAGAAATATATTTAATGCGAGGATCGTTTATCTCTTCTATTACTTTTTGAGCAGATTTATCTGGGCAATCATCACGAACCTCACAAACCCAATCTTGGTGTGTTTGCGCTTGCAAGCAATTAAGGGCTCGTTTTAGCTGAGAAGGGCGGCGATAGGTAGGGGTGCGAACTAAAACTAGAGGCATAGTACTTTCCATTGTTTAGAACTAGTTTATATTACCAGTAAATTCTGTTTAGCATAGTTGACGAGCTATGGCTTGATAGACGTATTTTATAGGAGAAAAAATGCTAAGAACTATAGATCTTTCCCCTCTTGTAAAGCGTGGTTCATTTTATATCGCCAGCTATGTCCCTTAGCATTGTCTGGAGCGTCAGGATCTGTGATGATTATCCGTGGGTCTTGCCTTACACCGAAATTTGTTTTACTTATAGTAGTTCCTTTCCCATACACAGTCCTGCATTTGGAAGCGGCTGCGGACCCGAAAAATTGTGCATGGCGGCAGCCTGTTTTTGCCCGCTCTGAGTGGGCTATTAGGACAGGTAAGGCCGGGGCTGAGCCAATCTCGGGGCAGGCTCACATCTGTTTCCGATGCAGCAGCCTTACAGATTGGCTGCTTTTTATTGCCGTAGAGGGCGCCCCGCGTCACGCACAGGGACGTGGCTCAAATCTAAGGGCTACGTGATGAATTGGAAAAGACGTCAAGCTGCTGATTTCTGATTGGAAATAATTTAGGTGCAGGGTAAACCCGTCTTAGTTCTGACGCTAAGTCAACACTTATTCATGGCCGCCTCCTTCATGGCCGCGTTCCTGGCGAACGCGGTCACGCTCGGCGGTCAGCGCGTCGCTTACGCGGTCGATGCCCTGCTGCGCGGTCGGATCGTTGCTGGCGCGCAGATAATCCCGCGCCAGGGTCAACTGGTCCTCCCGATCCCCGACACCGCGCAGAACCGCCGCATCGCCGTTCTTCAACGCCGCCAGTTCCTCACGGGTCAGCAACCGCTCGATGGCCTCGCGCAGCTTGCGTTCATCTTCGGCACCGACGGGGTTGGCGTAGCGGGCCAGCTCAGTGTGATCGGTGCCTGCACCATCGCGCGACCCGATGGACGTGACGGGCGCCCGCTCCTGCGCATCGGCCTCGCGGACACGTTCGATCTGGGCGGCGGCATCATGGCCCGGCTCGGACGTCTCGATCACCGCCCCACGCTGTGCGGCCGCGCGCTGATAGATGGCGTCATCGACGCCATAGTCAGCCGCCACCCGGTCATAGGCCGTATCAACAACCGCGATAGCCTGCTCCAGCTGCGCCTCATCGCGCAGATCAAGCCCGCGCAGATCAGCGACAGCCTGCAAATCCTGCTGGACCCACCGGGTTTCCAGAGCCGCGGAATTGGCCGCAACCCGCATCCGGGCCTCCACCTCGACCGGATCAATGCCGGTCCCGTCCAGGGCTGCACTCAGCTTGTCGCGGCCTTCCAGCGCGAAACGCGTGTTCACCTCCTGGACGTTCTGCGCCGAATAGATGCCCTCCGCGCTGGCCGCCTCGCTCAGGTCGCGCGACCGGGTGCCAAGCGGTTGCATATGCTCGACCGAGGACAGCGCCTCGGACAGCTTGCGTTCCATGGCGGGGCGCTGGTTCGGTGCCGCGTCGGCAATCCGCACCTCCGCGTCATCAACCGCGCGCCGCAGCCCCTCTGCGGCTTTGTCAAAATCATCCTGGACGGACATGTAGGGTTCTCCCTTGGATACAATGACGCCGCCCTGGGACAGGACGGCTGATGCCTTCTCAAATGCGGTAGCCAAATCCTGCAAATTCGCTTGCGAGGCGTAGCTCGCAAGGTCGCGATAGCGCAGGGACCAATCGCGGACCTCCTCGGTGGCACGGCTCAGCGCGTCACCGGTCCGAGGCTTGCCCGAAGGGGCCTCGAAGGCAGTGCCTGTCGTCACAGCCTTTTCCTTTGCCCGCCGCCACTCGCCATCGGTGGGGGGGTAGTTGATATGCCCGCGCTGCAGGCGCGTCGTGGCCTCAAGCTGGATGCCATAGCGGGCGGCATGATCCACCATCGCCTCCTTGAAGGCTTGGTAGGTGTATTCCGTACCCTGACGGAGGGTGAAGTAATCCCCCGGCTCCCTGCCTCGCCGGTTGACGATGATATGGGCGTGCGGGTTCCTGTTCGGGCTGTCGGTATGGACGGCCACCATGTAGTCGAACCGCCCGCCAAGCTTCTCCTTGCAGATCTCGCCGGCGATCAGACTGACATGCGCGGGCTTGGCCCCGCGCGGAAACGACATGATCACGTGGGTTGTCCGGGCCGCGTTCATCTGGCCCCGCCAGTCGTCGGTCCAGCGCGATACGGCCCGCTCGATCTGCTCCGGCGTCAGACGCTTCTCACCGTCCAGAAGACCGCGTGAATCATGCACGTCCACGCTCTTGCTGAACAGGTAGCTGAACTGCGCCGACAGCTGCCCCTTGGAGGCACAACCGCCGGTGCGGATCATCTTGAAGACCGCGGGTGATGCCCCCTGCGCCGCGCGCGCCATGTGCCGGGCACCCGACAGCTGACGGCCACCCTTGATCCTGTCCCAACCGTCCTCGAAGAGCCTGGTGGAGACACCGGCAACGGCATTAGTCCGTCCCATGTTCCGACCCCGTCATCCCGGCCACGAAGCGGCGGACCGTCTCCGAGGCGCGCTTGCCTTCCATCTCGCGGACCTGGGCGGACACGCCGTCGATGTGACCCAGAAGATCGCTGAGAACCTGCTGCTGCGGCTTGGTCAGCTTCAGCTTCTCGCCACGCCGGACCTCGTAGTTCTTGGTGGCGACCAGCTGGTTCACGTTCCGACCGATGGCCGAAAGCTCCCGCGCCACGTCGCGCAGGGCATCGGCCAGGTCAGGATCAGGCTCCAGAAAACCGGAAGGCACGGAACACACGCGCCGCAGAGCATCGGCCCGGCTCTTCAAACCAAGCCGTCCCGTGAACGCATCGAAGGCCAGAAGCCTGTCCCGATCCACCGTGAATGAGACAGGCGCGGTGCCGTTTCCGACCACTTTGGCCTTGTCGTGGAAGCTGCGGACGGCGCGGTAAATGGTCGGTCGTGTCACACCATAGGTCTTTGCCAGCACGGCCACGGGCACGCCAGCACGGACGGATGCGACGATCTTTTTCTCGTCGGCAGGCGTGATCTTCTTCGCTCTTCCGGCCATGTCCGAAGTGTAAAAAATTACGGTTGCATTTCTTGCCAATCAACCACGATACCCTCGCCTAAAAGTCGAAGACTGTCAAGGAATTCGGCTTTTAGGCGAGGGTATCGTTCAATTCGCCTGGACTGAGGGTGCCGCGAAGCATGCACCCGAAGAACGGCCGAAGAGGCCCTCACAAGGCCGACAGGGGGCCATCTCGCAATTTTGGGTAGAGAGGTAAGGGTCCAGCCCGAACAGGGCGCTCAGCGGTCATTATAGGAACTAAACCGGATACGGTCTTACCCAGGGCGTCCGCTCATGCAGATCACGGGCAATTAGTCACAATTCGGCGCAAGGGACCTTACCTGCCACCTGACTCAACGCTCTACTAACCACCTTACCAAACACGTTACAAACCACCCCACCGGACACTTTATCTTTTACGTTACCCAACACCTTACCCACTGCATTACCTATTACCTTACCTGTTGACAGAATGTCGGCGCAGGCAACAGAACGAGGTCAACGAGGGGCCGTCCTGCCATGGGATCAGGCCGATTGAAGGGGATGATCAGATGGCAATTGTGCTTGGACTCATGAGCAAGAAGGGCGGAGCCGGAAAATCCACCATCGTCAAACTGCTTTCATCCGCAGTGACCCATGCGGGTCACAAGTGCCTGGTGATCGACCTCGATCCGAACAAGGACATCCTGACATGGTGGGCAGTTAGGGTCAGGATTCATAACAAACAGATGACGGTTGCTGCGAGGGCGATGGCCGAGAGGAAGACCTCCGGACATCTGTCGTATCGAGTTGCCACGCACCTCCAATCCTTGAGCCTGCCGAACATGATCTCGATGCGACTTCGCCGCTTGTAGCGTCGCTTATCATATTGGACCGGCGTCTT
>NZ_VDDC01000038.1:0-37208 GCF_006239215.1 Paracoccus haeundaensis | reverse complement strand
CTATCCCAGAATCCCTTATCGTCGGTCGTCGAGGCCCGCTGCTCCGTGGATTGGGCAGCACCCTCGACTGTTCGGATCTGCGTGCGCGATATCCCAAGCGCTTCGAGCCGCGCTGCAGCGTTCTGGGCATCGGCATTCGTATCGAACATGGCGGAGACGGACATGCTTCCGTTGGAAGTACCGGCGTTATTGTCATAGGTCATCGTGAGTTTCCTCTTCGCTGATGATTTGACCCTCAGTCTGAGGGCCGAGATGGTCGATCACGGCGCGCTGGCGTCGGATGGTGACCGGAATGTTGGAGGTGTCCCGGCGTTCGGTGCGGCGGACATGGATTTCTTCCCGCAGCACAAGCTGTCGCGTGATGACGATGCGCTCTTCGACCACGGGAATAATCGTCAGGTCCCCTTCAGTCACGATATCCGGGACGACGTCTATGTCCCGCTCGATTGGGACCCGAACCACATCTATTTCGACATCGGAAAAATCGACAGGAACAAGGCTGTCCACCGTCTCGGTGACAGTCGAGACCCTGACCTTGCCTGTCACCCTCTTCCGCTTCGTGACCGTCAGTCGCTCTTCCATGAGCGGGACTGTCTGCTCGTCTAGGTTCTGGTTCTGGTCAGACGTCATCACATCCCTCCGTGATGCTCGACAACCTTACCGTCCACGGTTCGTTCCGGTTTCAGGAGGGCAATATAAGTTAGTCTCCATTATCGCCCCGCCGCGTCTACGGGGACTGCAGCGATCTGAATTGTCGTGGATTGCGGCCAACGGACCGTCCGGATCAGGCAATCCGGAGGGCGTAAGCCGACTTGGCATTTGAAGCGGGGATCAAGCTCCAGGATCCAAAGTCATGAACGGCTTAAGAGCTCTCCTCCGCAGGTTTTACATGCCCATAACGCTCACTTGGCATGCCTCACGCTGGTTGTTACGCAAGTGTCATGAACGTATCAGTCTGGGAAGGGACGGCCATGGGCGAAGAGATATGGCTTACCATTCGCAGTGAATTCTCAGACGTCCCGGATCTATCAACGTTAACCCGGATCACGGTGCGCTTGGTCCTTGCAGCCATTCTGGGTGGAGTTCTCGGGTATGAGCGAGAGCTGAAGGGTCGAAGCGCGGGTGTCCGCACTCATATGCTGGTTGCGGTGGGCGCGGCGCTATTTGTCCTGGGACCTTTGCAGAGCGGGATGGAAATCGGGGACATGTCACGCGTCCTGCAAGGCATCGTGCAGGGCATCGGTTTCATAGGCGCAGGGGCGATCATGGTACGGTCGACAAGGCATCAGATCGAGGGACTGACAACAGCCGCGAACATCTGGGCCACGGCGGGCATAGGCGTCATGGCAGGTCTCGGGCTGGAAGCGACCGCCGTTCTCTCAGCAGTCATCGTCCTGATCATCCTCGCGGCGGTACCAATCGTTCTACCAAAACCGACTGCGTCACATGGTGATGACTATGATCGATGACATACGGGAGGGTTCGTGTCTCGTCATCAGCGCCTGAAGACCAGAGCGTCCGCTGCCAACTTTTATTACCGGAATTTGAATTTCAAGCGGACACGCCCGAAAGTCATGATCGAAGAGCAGACCTATGAATGCAAGGCGGGTGAAAGCGAAGGCGGACACGACACCTCGTTTCCGTCCGGTCATACTGCCGGAGCCGTGGCTGTGGCCACCGTCATGGCGCGCGATCTGCCGCAAACGGCTGTGCCAGCCCTGGCGATCGCTGCGATGATTGCGGGGATCCAAGTCCCGCGCGGCAAGCACTATCCAATCGACGTTGCCGCTGGCGCTGTCCTGGGTCTGGCCGCCGCGTGCGCCGTCCACGCCTTTTGGCCCAAGGGACAGAATAACAAGCGAACACAACAGGACATATCCGACCATTGGTCAGATAAGAATTCCTCCGATGTCATGGGAACAGCCGCGTGAACAGCAGCGTTCAAATCGACGATGCCAGCGACCTCCGACCACCACATAAGGAAGATCCTGATCATGGCAAAAGATAACAAAGCTGCTGACCCTCTGTCCACCAAGGCAAGCGCTGCCAAGTCCAGCAAAGCAGTCAACGGAAAGACCGAAAAAGCCAGCCCCGAGACGCGTGCGAAGCGTTCAAAAACTATTGCGGCCAAAACGGCTTCTGCCAAGGCATCAAAGCAGGCCAACGGCACAAAGGGCTTGGCGGATCTGTTCGAACATGCGCTGGCGGATATGTATTACGCCGAGAAGAAGATCTACAAATCCCTTCCCAAGATGATCAAGGCGGCCAATCACCCGGACCTGGTTGAGGCCCTGACCCAGCACCGCGAGGAGACGGCCGGGCAGATCGAGGGTCTGGAGGCGATCTTTGCGCTTTTGGGCAAGCGCGCCAAAGCCGAGAAATGCGATGCCATCGATGGCATCCTCGAGGAGAGCGAGAGCCTGCTTGAAGATTTTGGAGGAACTGCCGCTGGCGATGCAGCCATCATCTTCAGCTGCCAGGCCGTCGAGCATTACGAGATCACCCGCTACGGCTCCATGAGCGCCTTTGCGGATGCTCTCGGCATGGACGAGGCGAAGGCCCATCTCGAGACCATTCTGGACCAGGAGAGCGCTGCAGACAGCAAGCTCTCAGAACTCGCTGAGGACACGATCAACGACGCTGCTGCGGAATACGACGAGGACGAGTCTGAGCACGCATAAGGTTCTTCCATTGTAACGAGTAGCAAGGGCCCCTTGAGGGGCCCTTTTTTATCTGAGTTGCGTTGCTGCCGCATGTGTCAGGCAGCAGGCCCCTGAAAGCCCGGGGGCGGCACGGCATCATCCGCATCGGGGTCACGGCCGTGCGTGATGTCCAGACGCCTCATGATTGGGGTCACCGTGAGGCCATGCATGATGATGGACAGCAGCACCACCAGACCGACGATAGCCCACAGACGCGGGGCATGCGTCAGGTCGTCGATGTGGTTGAGACCGTAGGCCAGATAATAGAAAGAACCGATTCCCCGAATTCCGAAGAATGAGATGGTCAGACGTTCGCCAAGCGTCGCATTCACGCCACCCAGACCGATCATTCCGGTAACGGGTCGGATAACCAGGAGAATGAGTAGTGCACCTGCGAAATCCACCGGGCGAAGGGCGGACAGCAACCCATTTGCCAGGGTGCCACCGAAGAACAGCAGCAGGATCATCATCGCGATCCGCTCAACCTGCTCCGTCAGATCGTGCATGTCCGTATGGAAATCGTGATCCCGATGAGCCTGACGAAACGTTAACGCCGTGACGAACACCGACAGAAACCCGTAGGAGTGGAGGGTCTCTGTAAAGCCGTAGGAAATCAACGTGGCTGAGAGGGCGATCAGCCCGTCACCAGTCTGGGCCAGTTTGCTCTCGGCAGGAATGTGGAATGTGATCCAGCCGAAGAGCTTGCCGATAAGGTAGCCCCCGAGAACTCCTACGCCGATTTCCCAGAAAACGTTGTAACTGAGCCAGTCCCAGAACCAAGGCTCCTGCGTCACCGTGGCCGCTGACAGGACGATGGCAAGGTGGACGAAGGGGAAAGCGGCACCGTCATTGATGCCGGCCTCCGACGTCAGCGCAAAGCGGACCTCGTCTTCCTCACCGGACTTCGGAGGACCAACCTGTACGTCCGAGGCCAGCACAGGGTCCGTTGGCGCCAGGACAGCACCCAGCAGAAGAGCCATCGTCCAAGGCAGGGCAAGCCATGTCCCGGCAAGAAGTGCAATGAGCGCGATCCCCACTGGCAGGGTCAGGAAGATCAGCCGCCATGTGATCATCCAGGACCGAAGCCCCAGGACCCGGTCGATCTTGAGACCTGCCCCCATGAGCGCGATGATCACCACGAACTCGGAGAATCGTTCGGCAATCGCGGGGTACTCGAGAGGCGAGGGATCGAACCTCAACCCCGGCACCAGACCGAGCCCAACCCCAATGAGGATGCACACGATCGGCAGCGAAAGCGGCAATCGGCGAAGGACCAGGGGCAACCAAGCCACGAGGGCGATGAGGACCCCGAAACTCATCAGAACAAGAATGTACGGATCGGGCGGCTCTGTCAGATGTTCAAACATCGGCATGCTTTCATGCGTTGGTCGGCTCTATGTCGCAAGCCGACCGACCACATCCATCATTAGCTCAGTCAAGGGAAGACAATCTTTATGAGCCACGCATGCCACTCGCGTGGTGCGTCGTCATGGTGCCCAGCACCTGCTCGATGCGGACCATCATCTTTTGGGTCCGCGCAGACCAGTCGGGATGGCGGTTCCGGAACCCCTCGGTCAGCAGCAGCATCAGCGCGCGGGCGTGGTGCAGCGCCATAGAGGTCGGCACGGTGCCATAGCCCTGCGGCAAGGCTGCGCCCCGGTCATCGGCCTGATCCTGTGTCAGCAGCCCGTCGATCACCTGCGCGTCCATCCGCGCTAGAAAGCTGCCCAGATCCCGCGCCGGATCGCCCAGGCCGACATTGTCCCAATCGAGGATCACCGGCGCGACATCGCCCATCACGACCTGATCGGCGCTGAAATCGCCATGGACCAGGACCGGGTCGAACGCAGTTCCAGCCAGACGTGCAGCCAACGGGGTGGCCAAGGCTTGCGCGCGTGTTGCCAGGTCCGCATCCAACGGCATCAGGTCGGCGGCGGCGGTCATAACGGCCTCGGCATTCGCCTGTGCTGTCCATTCGGTCGCGGGCCGAAAGGGGCTGGCATGCAGGGCGGCCAGCACGGTTCCGATCTAGGCCACAGTCGTGCGGTCGGGCGCATGGCCGGTCATCTCGGGACAGATCGGGTGGCCTGGGATCCACGCGGTCAGCATCGCGCCCGAGGCGGCATCCGCGCCCAGCAGGGGCGCCTGACCATCGGCCATCGCGGCCGTGGCGCCGATCAGCGCACCGTCGAATCCGCGCCCCGCCATGACCTTCAGCACGCCCCGAGGCTGGCCTTGCAGGTCCAGTCGCGCGACCATCCGGCGACCGGGCTTGTAGCGCAGCAGGACCAGATCGGCTGCGGCCAGATCCGGCAGCACGCCGACGACGCGCCGCAGGGCCTTCTGGCGCATTGTCGGGTCCAGGAACCGCTTCAACCCCCGCAGATGGCGGTCCAGACGTGCCGGGATCGCGACTCGAGCCGTTTTCCGCCGTGGAGAAGCCCGCAAAAGCGTCGATGCAGTAGCACCCCGGTACAGCGGCATTCACTGTCGTCCGGTGATCCAGGCAGAGCCAGCCGAGCCGCTTGAAGCGGACATAGAGGAACGTGCAGGCGGCCACGATGACCGAGAGCACGACAAAGTAGCCGTACCTGGTCGATAGTTCGGGCATGTTCTCGAAGTTCATGCCGTAGATTCCTGCAATCGCTGTGGGCACGGCGAGTATGGCCGCCCAGGCCGCGAGCTGGCGGGTGATGATGCCTGTGCGTTGCTGCTCCAGCAGATTGCTGAACTCGAAGACCGAGGCCAGGACCTGAAGCAGCCCGTCGACCATGGTCTGCACGCGCCGGACATGATCCAGGACATCGCTGAAGTAGGGTCTTGTGTTGGCATCGATGCAGGGAAGGTCCTGTCGGACCAGCTTGCCGGCGACTTCACCCATCGGGCCAAGCACCCGCTGAAACCTGGTCAGATGGCGACGGAGCGCGAAGATGCGCGTAATCTCTTCGCGTCCGAGAAAAGTGTCGATGGTCTGCTGCTCCATCGACAGCACCTTTTCTTCGATCTGCTCGACGATGGGCAGATAGCCGTCGACGATGTAATCCAGAATGGCATGCAGAACGTAGTCGACCCCGTGGATCAGCAGGCTCGGGGCCGCCTCCAGCTGCGCACGCAGCGCGATGTGAGAGCGGGCCGATCCGTGGCGCACGCTGATGATATGGCTGTGGCCGACGAAGATGGCGGTTTCGCCATAGGTGATCGTATCGCCTTCCAGATGCGCAGTCCGCGCAACGACGAACAGCTGTTCGCCGTAGATGTCGACCTTGGGCAGCTGGTCAGCCTTGACGGCATCCTCGATGGCCAGCGGATGCAGGTCGTACTGCTCCTTGAGCGTCTGCATCTCCTCTTCGGTGGGATCGCAGATCCCGATCCAGACGAACTCCGACTTGTCCGAGGGGCAGTCGATCTTCTCGGTGATCGACACCTCGCGCACGCGCTTGCCGTGGCGGTAGAGATAGGCAGCAACGACCGTCATGGTAACCTCTGCGAACGATAGGCATCCTACGAGGCATAAGCCCTAACCCGACACCGACCTTGGGCGTCAAGGGCGGATCAAGAAGGTTACTGCATAAACCGGACATCTGCGGCTCTAGTGTCTTTCAGCTTCCATGCACATGCGTTCTTCCAGACGGCAAAGGTCGATACCTGTTCAGTTATTCCTATCGCCGGTTGAGCATAACAAGCGCTGCCTGTCTCCCGGAGATAAGCAATAATTCGGCCTTCAGTGGAGCCAGGCGCGGGTCCAGTAGATCGCCGAGATCGGCGGCGCTTCGTGAAAAGCTCATTGGGCATGCGGACGGCTTGTGCAATACCGGTGAAACTTTCTCGCGAAGACGGACGGAGCTGCAAGATGAGCGGACTGCTTGCCCTACTTGACGATGTCACGGCCATTGCAAAAGTGGCTGCAGCGTCCATTGACGACATCGCGGCATCGACTGCCAAGGCTGGTGCCAAGGCCGCGGGGATCGTGATCGACGACGCGGCCGTCACACCGAAATACGTCACCGGCCTGGCACCGGCGCGGGAACTGCCCATCATCGGGCGGATCGCCATGGGCTCTCTGAAGAACAAGTTGCTGATCCTGCTTCCCGCGGTCCTCCTTCTGCAGGCCTTCGCACCCTGGATCATCACGCCTCTCCTGATGTTCGGGGGTGCATATCTCTGCTTCGAAGGAGCCGAGAAGGTTCTGCATGCCATCCAGCCGCAAGATCATGGCGAGGTCGCCAAGGACATGTCCGTCGGTGATCCGGCGACACTCGAGGCGCAGCGGGTTCGGGGGGCGATCAAGACGGATTTCATTTTGAGCGCGGAGATCATGGTTCTCTCGCTCTCCGTGATCGACGCGGACAGCATCGTCATGCGCGGCATCACCTTGGCGGTCGTCGGCGCTGTCATCACAGCGGCGGTCTATGGCACGGTAGCCCTCCTCGTGAAGATCGACGATGTTGGCCTGCACATGACGCTCAGCCGCAGCGGCGCGATGCAGGCCGTGGGGCGCGGCCTTGTTCATGCCATGCCCAAGGTCTTTACGCTTCTGACCGTTGTGGGAACGGCCGCCATGTGCTGGGTCGGGGGCAACATCATCATCCACGGCCTGGACGTCCTGGGATGGCCTACGATCTATGACTGGATCCACCATATCGCCGAGGGCGCGGCCCATGCCGTCCCGGTCGCCTCCGGCGTCGTGGCCTGGGCGGTGACCGCAGGCATCGACGGGATCCTCGGTCTCCTGCTGGGACTGCTGCTGGTTCCTGTCGTGCTCCATGGGGTGAAGCCACTCTTTGGCAAGAAGCAGGCAGCTCACTGACACCCAGGAGAGGTCGGTGCCATGGGGTGCCGCCTGTTGGTCCTGCGTCCCCAGGTGATCCGCCATCAGCCCATTCAGCGCCTATATCGCGCCCAGCTGCACGGCAGCACGGCGCCAGACGCCGCGGTGGAAATGCGGCTCGGTCAGGTGAGGGTCGGGCAGCCCAGGGGAGATCGTGCAGGAGTACGGATGCTAGTGACCTAGAGCTACAATCGCATCCTTGACCGCGGCGTCTACCGCCTCCGAGTCGATCTGATCCTTCCCGATGGTGAAACGAGCGTTTCGCTCACCTCCAGAATCAGCCAGGCCAATCTTCCTATCGACCGAGATGGTGATTTCGATCAAGCTCTCGCCCGTCACGAAAGACACTTCCAACTCGTGAATGCGGCTCTGATGATGGCCAGTGGGGCGGAACTCAAAAATCTGCTGAACGGGAGTTTCACGACGGTGGTCATAGCTGGCTTCAGCTTCATGCAAGAGAAACCCTTGAGCCGCGACGGACTTCAGAACGGCTGCCATCTGCTCCGTAGGCAGAATGGTGACCGGGTCCATGTCGGTCGGATCGACGGCCATTTCCGCGTCAAGCCGGGTGGTCATCGCGCTTTTCGTTGCCCCGCCCGTGACAGGTGTGGTCAGGGGAACATCGATGACGAAAGGGAAGCTCTCCTTCGAGGCTGAAGCGATGAGCCCAGGACGCAGGTTGACGAGGGCCATCCCGATCATCTGAGGAACCGACTCTCCATCCGTCATCTTGAACTGGCAGTAGCTCTGAAGCTCGACGATGAGCTTCTCACAGCCCCAGTCTCCGGCGCCGCCGGTGATGACGACGTTCCCGGTAATTTGCCCACCAGGACGCACCTCGGTTTGGTCCAGAACCGTCTCCACCTTCAGGCCGCCGAACCCTAGGCGTTCGAACATCTTATTCAGCAAGCTTTTTCCTCCCTCGAATGATTGTCCAGACGTCGAGTTAGGTGTGCCACGGACACATCCGGTGCACAACGAGGAGCATACTGCCGCGCCTTTCGTTGTCGCGAAGCCGACCTGGACTTGCCCCGCATTTGTGCCCCCCCTGTGGTCGTTTATCAGTTTGCCAACACTGGCCCTGAAAGGGTGCAGCACAGGCATGCTCTGCCCCCTGAGAACTGGACCGTTTGAAACTGGAGTTTTCGGCTAACCTTCCCTGGCTGGGAGAGGAGCGGAGAACGATGAAGGCATCGAAGTTCACGGAAGCGCAGAAGGCGTTCATCCTGAAGCAAGGCGAGGAAGGCACGCCGGTGGCCGAGGTCTGCCGCAAGGCGGGGATCAGCCAGGCGACCTACTTCAACTGGAAGAAGCGGTATGGCGGCCTGCTGCCGGACGAGATGCGTCGGCTGAGGGCGCTGGAGGACGAGAACGGCCGCCTGAAAAAGATCGTCGCGAACCTGACTTTGGATCGGGAAATGCTGCAGGACGTCATCCGGCGAAAGCTCTGAAGCCTGGCCGGATGCGCGAACTAGTTCGCGGGATGTGCATCGATTGAGGCGCGTCGATAAGCAGGGCTTGTGGGGCCCTGCGGTTTGACACCTCCACGTTCCACTACAAGTCCCGGCGCACGGACCAGGCAGCCGTCGAGAGACGGATCAGGGAGATCTGCGAAACGCGGGTGCGCTATGGATATCGGCGTGTCCACGTCTTGCTGCGACGGGAGAGCTGGCAGGTGAACATCAAGAAGACGCGCAGGATATACAATGAATTAGGTATGCAACTCAGGAACAAGAACCCGAAACGGCGGGTGAAGGCCAAGCTGCGAGACGATCGCCAGGAGGCTGTCGCGCCGAATGATGTCTGGGCCATGGACTTTGTTCATGACCAATTGGCCTTGGGCAACAAGCTGCGGATCCTGACGATCGTCGACACGCATTCCCGTTTCTGTCCAGCAGCTGACCCGCGCTTCACCTACCGCGGCGAGGATGTGGTCCGGACACTGGAATGGGTCTGTGCCCAAGTCGGCTATCCCAGGACAATCCGGGTCGACAATGGCAGCGAGTTCATCTCGCGTGACCTCGACCTGTGGGCCTACGCCAACGATATCACCCTGGACTTCTCACGCCCTGGCAAGCCCACCGACAATGGCTTCATTGAGGCGTTCAACAGCAAACTCAGGTCTGAATGCCTGAACGCACACTGGTTCATGAGCCTTGCAGACGCGCAGGAAAAACTGGAGACTTGGCGTAGGCACTACAACGAGGACCGACCCCATAGTGCGATCGGATATAACGTCCCGATCGCCCTGCATTATCCCGGCGGCGCAGCCAGCCCGTCGCCATGACCAAGCCGGAAAACTCCAGCATCCGGCGGTCCAAGGTTGGGGAGCAGCGCACAAACAGGCAGACCGACGCCCAGCATCAAAACGATCGCCGGCAAGCGAAGCCTCCATGCAAGCCATTGAGCGCCGACGCCAAGCACGCCTACCAAGGCCACGACCTGTACAGGTGTCAGCCCTTGCATGATTTAGCCTTCCATAATGTCCCTTTACGCTGCCGCTATGGTAAGCCGCTGCACAGAAGGCAGTTCCTCAAGGCTGCGGCTCTTTGGACGATCATGTTAGACTGGTGGAAATAAGACCGTGGCCGCGCTTCACATAAAATAACGGCCACTCAGTAATGTGGAACACAACTGCATCAATTACCGTTCCTCGTGTGATCGAGGGAACACGCAAATGACCCGGGCGCAACCCACCGCATTGATTAGCCTTGTTATCTTATGTTCTGTAGGGCTCCTAGTATCTGTTGCCCGCGAACAACTGAGCACTGGGCGGACATCAGGCTTCACGTCGTTCAATGGCAGTCTTGGTATGCCAACACGCTCTATCTCTGAGACTGATTTTCAAGGAAAAGTAGCGACGGGGCCAAGCGGTCTTGTGCGGTCAGAAGCGGTTTTTGAGCAGTCCGTTTTTGACAGTAGCGGCTTAGCACTAGAGGTAGCCATTGCCCCTTTACCACGTCCTGCACAGGTAACGACATCCCGCCCGGCGCCTCGACCTGCAACCCCAGCTGAAATCGTACGGGGGGCCCGCATTCCTCCACCGCCATCATCCCTGCAAAACGCCAGCGAGCTTTCCTGCATTGCAGTTGCAATCTACCATGAGGCACGTGACCAGGAAGAACTTGGCCAGCGAGCTGTAGCATCCGTTATTCTGCAACGTGCTGCAGTTCCCCACAGATGGGGCGACAGTGCATGCGAAAATGTTGTCCCGACGCAGTTCAGCTTCATGACATCGCGTTATGATTATCCATCTATAGATAATCTTGGATCATGGGAACAGGCAGTAAGAATTGCAGCGGAAGCCATCATGAATGGCCCGATGCCGGAACTGCGCGGTGCAGATCATTATCATGCCACGGCCGTATTTCCTCAATGGGCCCCCAAAATGGTTCGGATCAGGTCAATTGATGATCATGTATTTTACATGGATCCGCACTCCTCTTCCGAACTTTGAGGACTGTGCCTTGTAATCTATTTAAAACTCACCAGTGCGACTTGGTGTAAATAATGGTTTTCGCACCTTCCTCATCATGAATCGCATAAGATGCGTCCGTGTATCTTGTCTCTAGTTAATTGTATAAATATTACGTAACTTTCATAAATATTATTACAACATAAATATATAAGAAATTAATTCTTAATGCTTATTTTTACTGGCGTGGCTTTGGTGCTTATTGTTTTTTACGACTTCCTACGTACAACAATCAGTCTCAGCGGAACTCGGTTCATCAGTCGTGCCATTGCAGATGGGCTCTGGCGCTTGGGATCAAAGTCGACTTTAGTGCTGGAACAAACCGTAGGTCTTTCAATCCGTGGATTGTTGGGACTCGTGATCCTATTGACAGTTGCTGGAACGTGGGTGCTGCTTCACCTCTGCGGCTACGTGCTCATCCTGCGTGGCGGCCTTTCTCTTGTGCAGACCGATACGGGCGATCCGGCCACATGGGTGCAAACAGTGGCTTTTGCCGGGTCGACGCTCTCTACCCTAGGCGCCTCGACGGTCCAGGTAACCGGTGGATGGTGGGATATCCTGTCGATGGTTGCCGCTATGAATGGGATGATCCTGCTTACTCTTGCAGTAAGTTTTATCCTGAACATCCTGCAGACCACGAACAGCGCCCGAACCTTTGCCTGCCGCTTTCACGCCGTAAAAGCTGGCGCGCCGGACGGTCATGTATCGAAGCATCTTGAAGGTCTCGGCAGCGATCTCACCACTGTTGTTGTCATGCTGACTGCGTCCCCTCTACCAAGATTTTTTGTTCCAAGTGATCCTACCATGGATTTTCCGAGGGCCCTGATCGAGATTTGCGATCTGGTCGAAAACGGGACACTCGTGGACACATCGGAAGTCGTAGCGGCAATTAGGCTACTGGGGCGGCATTTAGGAACCCTGTCCGACCACTACGAAATCGCAGCAGCGCGCAAATGGGCCCTGCGCCATACAATTCCAAGATTTAATAAAGATGATATATAAATATTGTGTGCGTCAAATTTACAGACCTCTTTTTCTATAACGCCACATATGGATAATATAGAAAATCGACGTTAGCAAAAACGGTAATTTGCGATGACATGACGCTCCCCGTGAATGCGTGGTTTAATGCAATCAGGATCTTGTATGCTTGTGCGCGTATGGAATAATTTGCGCAGCTCCCTCTATTCGCCCAAATTTCTTCGATAGTTATTAAAGCCCAAGTGATGGCATTTGTGTGATATGAAAATACCGCATTAAGGCATGTGACACACTTAAATACACAATCTACCGGCGAGTTGCCCAATAAATAAATCATACCCTAAATAATGTAAGTGGAACACGGCGAGCCCTGATTGGTTAACACCTCAATGAGCCTGTCGGCACCCAGCCATTTTGCGTGCCGCAACCAGACAAGGGAGATCTCAGATGACTATCAACGATCCGAACCTCAGGGAGACTGATACGTCCGAACAGGGCAGCATCAGGGCCGAGGCCTCCGAACAGGCGTCGCGGTTGGCCGGAACGGTCAAGGACGAGGTCGCGCGCCGCGAGCAGAACCTGCGTTCCGGCGTTGCGCACCGTGCCGAGAGCGTGGCCGAAGGCCTGCGCAAGGCCAGATCCGAGATCGATCCGGATTCGACCGTCGCACAGATGTTCGACCGTGCGGCCGACAGCGTCAGCGGACTGGCGGACAGCCTGAATTCGACAGACCCCGCACAGATGCTGGGTGATGTGCGTCGCTTTGCGCGTCGCCAGCCGGGCGCCTTTCTGGGTCTGTCGGCCTTGGCAGGCTTTGCCGCGGTCCGTTTTCTGCGGGCAGGGTCCGCCAGTTCGTCAGACATGACCAGGTCCGGTAGCTATGGCATGACCGGTACGACCCGGCCGACCGGCTCCGGTGATCGCACTGCCGTCGCCCAAACGGGTGCTGCAAACCCTGATCATCACGTGGGCATCGGGGCCAAGCCTGTGTCCGGCACCCGCGCAGCGTCATCCGGCAACCCTGGCCTCTCGGGCAGCCGCACGATCGGAGGTTCGTATGACTGATCCTGTCCGCTCCCAGAACCCCGCCACACTTGCGACCGATGCACTGCGGCTGTCAGGGGATCTTGTCCGCAAGGAGATCGCCCTTGCCAAGGCAGAGATGCGCCGGAACCTCAGCCATGCCGGTGCCGGGCTGGGGATGATCGTGGCTGCCGCCGTCATCGGCATCGTCACGCTGAACGTGCTGACGGCCGCCTTGGTGGCCGCCCTGGCGGAAACCGATCTTGGCCCGATCTGGAGCGCGGTCATCGTCGGGGTCGTGCTTGCGATCCTGGCCTATGGCCTTTTGCGCAAGGGCATGGCCGACCTGAAACCCGAGAACCTGATGCCGACGCGTACGGTCGAGAACGTCCAGCGCGACGCGAACACGGTCAAGGAGGCCTATCATGACGCATGATGCAGACAACCCGGATCATATCGAACGCGAGATCGAGAAGGACCGTGACGCCCTGCGCCGCACGCTGAACGATCTGCAGGACGAACTGTCCCTGGACGGCCTGTCGCGCCGCCTGACGGGCTCCGTTCGTCGGAACGGCGCGGAATGGGCGGAATCGGCCAGCGCAGCCGCCCGTGCCAACCCTGTTGCCTTGGGCCTAACCGGTATCGGACTGGCATGGATGATCTTCGGTCGCGGGCATGACCCGGTCCATGGCCTTGGCCAATCCTCCGGACGGCGCAACGAACAGACCGTATCGACGCGGGCTTACGGCACCCCGCCCCCGCGCGGTGCAGCATCGACCACGGGTTGGAGTTCGGACCGTCGCCCGATGACGACCGGATCGTCCTTCGACCAGAGCACCGGATCCGACAAGGAGCATAGCATGATGGACAGAACCAGAGAGACCGCCGGCCACCTGCGGAACCGCGTCAGTGACGGCACGACGGCATTGGGCAATCGCGCGCGCCATTTTCGGGACCGGCTTGGAGAGGGCACCGAGGGGATGAGCGAGGAGGCCCGTCGCCGGATCGAGACGGCACGCCGCAAGGCACTGGATGCCAGCGACGCGGCCAGCCGCCGGATGGCGCGGGCGAACAGGCAGGTCGCCCGCAGCTATGACAACGAGCCCTTGCTGTTCGGTGCGCTGGCACTGATCGGGGGCGCAGCCTTGGGCGCCCTGTTGCCCGGCACGCGGCAGGAGGACGAGCTGATGGGCGACTATCGTGATCAGCTGTTCGACGAGGCGGAGGCGATCTATGCGGAGGAGAAGAGCCGCATCGGAAAAGCCGTATCAGCCGGGCTGGACGAGGCGAAGTCAGCCGCCTCCAGCGTCGTGGCCGCCGCACAGGACGAGTTGACGGACGCGGAAGAAGGCAAGGCATCCTCCGGGTCCGGCCATTCCCAATCCTCCACGGCCCCCCGGACAGCCAGCTCCCCGACAGGTATGCCGGGGTCGGCAAAAGTCTAAGCGTCCAACGCATCTTTGGCAGCCCCGCATCAGCGGGGCTGTCGTTTTCGCGAAACTCTGTTCCAACCCGAGCTTGTCGTGATCGTCGGCGTTGTCTTTGCCGAAGAAGAAGTGCGGCACCGGATACCAGGTTGCAGTGTTGCAAGGCACCATTTGGCGAACTTGATGGTGACACCATCATATATCAGACTGGGTCAAGATATATCGGCGAACTCTAAGTTCGCCATAAGGATCTAGGCAATCTCTGGCAAGCTTCGGCTAATCCCGATCATAGAACCAATTGCGGCATTGTCTAATTCCATCGTAATAGATGGCTAAAAATCAATATTGCATAGGAACATTTGTCTTTAATAGTGATTGTACGATGACCGCACTGTAGAGCAGTGCGGTGGGCGGACGGCTTAGAGATGGTGCTTTCAATAATATCATCTATTGTAGTGTTTCAAATGTCCTTGGCAGTGCAAGTGCCGTTCGCCTCCTCACCGCCCGTGTTTTTTATGTAAAAAATACTGATTTACTTAAATATTTAAATGTTCTTAAGAAAAATCAATTGAATAATTCGTCTTACAGGGGTGCCCAAACAAAATTTCTTCATAAATATGTCAAATGACGCGGTTACGCGCTATCATTTTCGAATCCGCATGTCATAAATTTGTTAAAATACACCACTCCCAGCATAGCTCTTAATATTTATATGACGCACTATTTTCTATCGCAACGTTCCGAAGTATATTTTCGCATTCTGGATCGCATTTTATTCTCCCACCATCGATCAGTGACGTTCAAAGGAGAATTCAGCGGTGAGGCCATGACATTACCATTTATAGTATGGGTCCTTCCGGAACTGATCCAGGGCCAGCAAAACGGTGTCAATCCAAAGGAACGCAAACGGCTTTCCTGTCCTTGAGAGGGGCCGCTCCTGCACGCCCTTCCCACTGCTCGCTGAGGAACTTCGGAATGATTGCTCATATCTTGCGGCGCGTGGCGTCCCTCCTCGTATGGCTGATTGCGATCTTGCTTATCTGCGTGACGCTCCTGCCGTTGTGGAATACCAACGAATGGTGGGTCCGGGCATTGGGATTTCCGCGCGTGCAGATCTTCGCCGCTGCCTGCGCAGTGTTGATTGGCGCTCTTTTCCTGAAAAGACCTTCACGCCTGGTCATCGCATTGGCCATGATCGGGGTCTGCAGCTATCAGGCATGGCGGGTCTATCCCTATACGCCCTTGGCTGCTCCGGAGATGGCCCTCGCCGCGCCGGCCCCTGACTCGATCAGGGTCATCACGGCAAATGTTCAGATGGGCAACACGCGGTACCAAGACGTCATCGACACGATCGAGCATTACGATCCGGACATCCTGCTGCTGCTGGAAACGGATGAGGCGTGGCTTGCCGAACTCGAGCCGATGCTGTCCCGGTACTCGACCGTCGTGCGCCAGCCGCAGGACAACTATTATGGACTGGTGTTCGCCACCCGGCTGAGCGTCGACGAGGCCCGGGTCATCCAGTTGACGAATGACAGGACGCCGTCTCTCTTCGCACGCCTGAAAACCCCCGATGGACAACCATTCCATTTTCTGGGCCTTCATCCCCGACCGCCGGTCCCCGGAGAGGACACGGATGATCGCGATCGCCAGATCTATGCTGCGGCGAAATTCGCAGCGATGGATGACATGCCAGTCGTCGCGATGGGCGATTTCAACGACGTGGCTTGGTCCGAGACCTCGCAGACGTTCAGGCGGGTCGGAGGGTATCTCGATCCCCGCATCGGTCGCGGCTTCTTTGCCAGCTTCGACGCGAACAGCTGGTTCCTTCGGTTTCCGCTGAATCAGTTCTACGCCACGTCCGACGTCGCCGTCGTCTCGATCGAACGCCTTGAGCATGTCGGCTCCGATCACTTCCCGATGGCCGCGACATTCCGCGTTGATCCCGATCTCGCTGCGACGCTCAACGTCGCGCCGCAGCCCCTGACGGAAGAGGACAGGGATCTGATCGATGATCTGGATCTGGAAAATGCGGAGACGCTGGAGTCAGACAAGTGACTTTTCAACTAGTCTGTTTTGTCCATGCTTAAGATGAGAGGTGGCTGCGCCGCGGAGAGCAATGGATGTGCAAACACAATAGCGATCGGGCACACATTTATTGTATGCTAAGCAACTTGCCTTCCACCAGATCTAGGATTTTCTATGCAATCATGACTCCCGGAGGCAAGGAACCATGGCGCGTAGAAGTTAGCTGGATAATGCATCTGCGCTCAAGCAGGGCCGGAAATATAAGATAGTCCGCGATAGCGCGGCGGTCATCTTTCTTCGAGATGGGTATGCAGGGGCCAGCGTCGACGACATCACCCGAGAGGCCCGGGTATCCAAGGCAACGCTCTACAGCTACTTCCCCGAGAAATCGTTGATGTTCCAAGCGGCGATGCAAGCTGAGCTTCACGATGCGTTTCAGAAATCCCCGTTCGACAAGCTTTCAGACAGAAATGTTGCCGAGGTCCTGCCACGAGCCCTGACGGCGCTCGCAGACTGGGCGGTGGCACAGCAGAGAGTACGTCTTCTGCGGACCATCACGGCCGAGGGTGTACGCTTTCCACACATCGCGGCAGCCTATGACGCTGCTCTTGCCACCCGCATCATTGGCCCCCTCAAGGCACATATCGATACCTGGATCGAGCGAGGGCAGATCGAACGTCAAGACAGTGATCTCTCGGCGCGTCAACTCGTGGCCATGGTCTTGGGGCAGGTCCAGCAGCGTGCCGTGATGACCGGCTCAGGGCTGACAAAGGAGCAGTTGATGACCTGTGCACGGGCTGCGGCGGAATTGTTCCTGCGGAGACATGCCGGCACGGGCTAGTAGGCGGTCTAAGCAATCGTCCTTGATCCACACGGTTGGGGATACCCGTGAAGGCTCCACGCGCGAACACCGCGCGCCTTGCAATCAAGTCTTCGCATAACCTACAAGCCGCCCATCAAGCGTTTAAGTAAGAGAGATCATCGTACCCTTGCCCGATCAGACTGCGACCAGACTTCGTGAATGCCCCACAGTTCCCTTCAGGGTGATCGATGACAGATCTGCGGTAAAGGTTGGAATGCTGCTGGCGGCGGCCGCCACAACCCTCATCATGATCCACATCACCACTTACAGCATGATCTTTCTGTACGGGTACAGCGAGAACGGGCTTGCCGGGGTGATCTATTCCTTCGTGAACCTCGGTGGTGACAACTCCATTTCCGAAAATCTCAATCACGGGATGCTGTTCATCTGTTTCTCATCCTTTCTCTATGTTTTTCACAAAACCCGATCCCGCTTATCACTGTTCCTGTTCGCGTTCTTTGCCTTTGCCTGGTTCGATGACTCCTGTCAGTACCACGAACGCTTGGGAATAATCCTGGCACATGCGTTCGAACTCCCCATGGTCTTTGGTCTGAGAGAAAAGGACTTGGGAGAACTACTGGCATGGATGCTGGCGGCGGCAGTTTTGGCGTCCCTCGGCATCTGGGCTTACAGAGGCCGGCGTAATGGCGACGGAGCCATTCTAAAGTTTATTGCCTATCCTATAGTCCTCCTGATCTTCTGCGCAGTGGTTTTCGACCTCGCCCATATCATGATGCCGGGAGCGTTGGCTGACGTCATCTTCACGGCCCTGGAGGATGGTAGCGAGATGATGTCGATTGCGGCTGCGGCTACGGTATCCATCGCGGTCCTTGGAAATTACGAGAAGATCTTTGATGGCAGCGGATCACGGTTCGTCGGTGTCAATTAGCGCTCAGCATTTCAAGTGAAGCTGTCACAGACGGCGGGTGATCCAATCCTTGCCGATAACATTTATTTGCCGGAACGCCCCGTCGAAAGCGGCCGTTTCTTCCGCATCTGAGGTGCCGCGTGGCACCCGTGTCTTGAGGAGGAACACGCTATGGCAAACGAATATAACGACCGCGATCGCATGGGCCGTGCCGGCCAGGGCTACGGCAACCGCGACATGAACAGGAACGATCGCGACTGGACCGACAAGGCCGCGGACGAGGTCAGATCCTGGGTCGGCGATGATCAGGCCGAACGTCGCCGCGACATGGATGAGATGCGCGACAATCGCGATCGGTACCGTGATCGCCACGATTACTCCGATCGCTCCGCATCCTACGACCGTGGCTATGGCCAGAGTAGCAGCTACGGTCGCTCGAACGATGTCCAGGGTCGTCGCGGCGGCATGGGCCCTGATCTTCGTGCCGATCGTGCCTTTGATCCCTACGGCTCGAACAGCGGCTACGGGCGTGACAACCGCTCCTACGGGCGCGGCTATGCCGACCGCAATGACGAACGCGGGTTCCTGGATCGCGCAGGCGACGAGGTGGCCTCGTGGTTTGGCGACGAGGAGGCCAGCCGCCGTCGCGAGATGGACAAGCATCGCGGCACAGGCCCGAAGGGTTACGTCCGTTCGGACGAGCGCATCAAGGAAGACGTGAGCGAGCGTCTGATGGATGACGGCCAGCTGGACGCCTCGGACATCGAGGTGATGGTTCAGGACGGCGAGGTCACGCTGACCGGTACCGTTCCGGAGCGGTTCGCCAAGCGTCATGCCGAGGATGTCGCGGAGCGCGCCTCCGGGGTGAAGCACGTGCAGAACAACCTGCGCGTCGCGTCGTCCGGGCAGGCCGGAACGGCAGCCGCGTCGCCCCTGATCGCCGATCCGACGCGAGACCGCGGCATTCTGTAAGGTCTCGGCATATCGCAGACCCATACTGCGGCATCACGAGCCAATATGAACAGTCAGCGGGTGCTTTATCAGCGCCCGTATTTTGCCGATGGTGCGGCACTCATCGTACCCTTCTGGATCAAGATGTCTGAAACTAAATTTTATCTTATGGTTTGGCGACGGTTTACCAAGGGCTGGTATTATAAGCAGACTGAATTGGCGAGTATTAGTGCTTTGGCAGGTGATCTATCAAGCAAATTACCCTAATATTCCGCATCATCGAGGGAGACGGTAGTCGAGATGTTGCGGCGCAATGTTAGCCGGAGACTATTAGGGACTGCGGTTTGATCGGGTGTGTGGTTCAACCAATCCGTACTCTCGACAAGAACACCTTCGGATTTCCCATCAATCTCGATGGTGGCACGGTGGAGTTCGTTAAGCTGTGCGTTGCTCAGGGCAGCATGCGTGCGAAACTCGAAGTAATTTTCAGACGCCTCTACTCGACCTGCCAGCCTGCCAATACCGTCGAAGGTCAACAAAGCTCCGTCCATTGCGTTCTTCCTCTGCGCCTCCTCCATCGGCAGCTGCGAAATCAACGCGCCAATCCGACATACGGGATGATCACGTAATGCGAGTAATTCACACCACGATGCACCAATAACATGACCTTGTAACAACCGTTCTCTCTGTGAGGAGCATTTTTATGCCTTTATCCGGTCGTGCTTAAAAATTGGGACGCGCATCAAGAGAGAGTAACTTTTGGGAAACCCTGCGTTCCCATTCCGCCATACTCACAGGCTCCACGGGCCTCGTGACGGCCAAGCCATGCGTTTGCCGTGACAGCATCATCGGCCCATGGCCTCCTTCCCCTCTAGATGAGTGCAAAACGCCAATCGGGAAGGGATCGAATGGCCTTGCCGCCTACGCAGGCCTCATGACATCATGACGTCATCAAAGCTGGGTGCCATTGATGCCGAAAAGCAAGACTGCCCGCCCCAAATCCGAGGATGCCAAGAGGGTGAACACATCGCTGCGGCTTCATCGCAAGACTCTCAAGGCGCTGAAGACACGGGCCATTGAGGACGACACGAGCGTGCAGAAGATCATCGAGGAGCTGGTCGACAGCTATCTCAAGAAGGCGGCAGGCAAGAAATCATGAAGCGGGCATCTCAAACGGTTCTCATCCTTCCGGGAGCGCTGGCTGACACCGATTTGGCAGAAATGCCGGACGATCTGTCGCTTCAGATTGGTCAGTCCGATGACGCGACGTTTGACATGTTCGACGACCATATCGGGTCTCTTCACGCCGCTGGCCAGCTCGTGTTCAGATCGGGAAGGACACTCACTCTGCTGGAGGGATCCACAGGCCTGGTGGCTCAAAAGGCCGATGGGAATGATCGGTTCGTGGCCGACCTGAAAGACGGGCCCGTCAAGGCCGCCCTCAAGCACGTCCCGCCTCTCCGCAGTCTCCTGAGGATCGGGTCCGGAACTGTCACTCATCGGGATCTGACGGTCACCGATGACGAAAGGAAGACGCTCGTCCGGGCGCATCTGACCACGCTGAAACCCGACGGCAGGGGCATGACGGTGACGATCGCCGCGCTGCAGCCGCTGCGTGGATACGAAAAAGCCCTGAGAAGACTGCGCGAGCACCTTAAGGCCGCCGCCGATAGCCCTTCGCCTCGCGCGGCCGAGCTGTCCTCGATACTGTTTCCGGACTATCCCAGATACAGTGCTAAACCCGACGTCGCCATCCTCGACAATGCCACGGCATGGCAAACAGCGACCGACATCATCACGGTCTATCTGCAGGTGGCTCGCGAGAATGAGGCCGGGGTCATCGCCGATCATGACACGGAGTTTCTACACGATTACCGCGTCGCCCTGCGAAAAGTCAGATCAGTCCTTAGCCTCTTCAAAGGCGTGTATCCGGAGGAACAGACTGCGGAATTCAAGCGTAAGGCGTCCGAACTGATGTCTCCTACAGGCCGGCTTCGGGATCTGGACGTCTACCTTCTGGCCAAGAACGAGTATTTCGCGATGGTGCCTTCCTCTCTGCATGAAGGGCTGGAGCAGATGTTCAAGATGTTTCGCAAGGAGCGCCGCCGCGCGCACCGTGCCATGGCAGTCCATCTTGACAGCGCCCGTTATCAGGCTGGGATCGAGGCACTGCAGGCTGAATTTCTCCAGACAAGGGGTCCCGGAAAGGGGCCGAGGGCAGACGCCCCGGTTGGGGACTATTCCCGTCAGCTGATCTGCAAGCGCTACCGCAAGGTATGTCGCATCGCCCGCGAGATCACGGCCGACACGCCTGACGAACGGGTCCACGAGCTGCGGATTGGCTGCAAGAAGCTTCGCTACCTCATGGAGTTCTTTGCACCTCTCTATCCGGCAGCGGCCGTCAAACCCATCCTGAAACCCCTCAAGCGTCTTCAGGACAATCTTGGGCTCTTCAACGACTATTCCGTCCAGCAGGCATTTCTGAAGAGCTTCATGGACGCTCACGAGCCGATTGGACACAGGCAGGACCTCGCCCTGGCACAGAGCATCGGCGCCTTGATCGCCGTGCTGCATGAACGGCAGCAGGAAGAGCGCGCCCGGATCATGGCCAGTTTCGATCAGTTCGACGGCCCAGATGTCCGTGATCAGTTCCGCTCACTCTTCAACGCCAAGGAAGCCTGAGATGAAGATTGTCGCCTGCTACAGCAACAAGGGAGGCGTCGGGAAGACCGCCGCTTCCGTCAACCTCGCCTATGCCTTTGCCGAGGCCGGCAATCGCGTCCTGCTTTGCGACCTCGATCCCCAAGGTGCCTCGAGCTTCTACTTTCGCGTGAAGCCATCTCAGAAACTGGACAACGAGGCGTTCTTTGAGGAGGCCAAACAAGTCACAAAGGCCATTCGCGGAAGCGATTTTGAAAATCTGGACATCCTCCCTGCCAACATGACCTTTCGCGATTTCGACGTCTTTCTCTCAAGGATGAAGAACAGCCAGTCGCGCCTGAAGAAGGCGCTGAAGGCTGTCGGCGGCGACTACGACATCATCGTCCTGGATTGCCCGCCGAACATCTCGACACTCTCCGAGAGCGTCCTTCAGGCGGCGGACCTGATCGTGGTCCCTGTCATTCCGACCACTCTGTCGGAGAGGACGTTCGAACAGCTTCTGGACTTCATCGACGGCCATGAGGACGCGAAGGGCAGCAAAAAGAAGATCGCGGCCTTCTTCTCGATGGTGCAGCGGCAGAAAAGCCTGCACGGCGAGACCATGGCACGCATGCGCGAGGCCTACCCGAAACGGATCCTGGAGGCCGCCCTTCCGTTTTCCACCGATGTCGAGCGGATGGGTGTCAATCGAGCCCCGGTGCTGGCGTTCGCATCTGAGCGTCCGTCCACGCAAGCATACAGGCAGATCTACGAAGAAGTTCAGACACGATTGATGGAGGGCTGAGCGCGATGAAAGCACCCGTTGAGATCGAGCGGAAGTTCCTGGTTGCGGGGATGCCTGACCTGTCTCTGGCCGACAGATCGTCACTGCGCCAAGGCTATTTGACCGTGCCTGAGGACTCCGTCGAGGTTCGGCTTCGCCAGACCGATGAGACATTCGTTCTCTGCGTGAAATCCGGGGAGGGTATCGTTCGGGGTGAGCGTGAGATCGAGATCAGCGAGGCGCAGTTCGAGATGCTATGGCCGCAGACAGAAGGCCGTCGCGTCGTGAAGACCCGTTGGGTCGGTCAGCTGGACGGGGGGCTGACCTACGAGCTGGATATCTTCGAGGGTGATCTTGCACCGCTGGTGATGGTCGAGGTCGAATTTCAATCCGAAGCCGATGCTCGCGAGTTTGTCGCGCCGGAGTGGTTCGGTCGGGATGTCAGCACCGACAAGCGCTTCGGCAACAAGTCACTGGCACTGACAGGGGTATCTCTTGTCCGCGAGTTGGCCGGTGGCTGAAAAACGATACGGCGTTCTCTGTCTTCTTCCTGAAAAGGGGCGGGACAAGGTCGTTCTGGTCAGCAGGCCGGGAAGCAAGGAATGGATCCATCCGAAGGGGCGCCGTATTCCGGGCATGTCGGGCAGGGGATCTGCCCGTCGGGAAGCTTACGAGGAGGGCGGCATCCGGGGCCGCATCCACTCCGGCCAAAAAGCCGTCGTGACGTGCAGGCAAGGTGGACGGAAGGTTCTTCTGACACTCTACGCGATGCGGGTGGAGAAGATGCTGAAGCGATGGCCCGAGCGACGCAAACGCGACAGGATCGTGGTCTCGAGCGCGAAAGCCGCGCAGCTGCTGCGCTGCCCCGGCATGCGCAAAGGGCTGCGCGCCCTCATCAAGAAAAACCCCTAAGGTCAGAGCAGAGCCTTGCGCTGCGGCCCAAGAGCCGCCGCGACGGCGCCTGACCAGTCTGATCGGCCTGCCCATGGGCCGCAACCAACGAGGCGAGATTGAGTATCGAGATTGAACGTAAGCTCCTTGTGACAAGCGACGAGTGGCGGGACCAGACTTTGGGCTGCCACCATATCAAAGACTATCTGGTTGCCCGCTTCGAGACCGGCAAGGCGCGCATCCGCGTCTGTGATGATCAGGCGACCTTGACCATAAAGGGCAACCGTACAGGGGTTTCCCGCAGCGAGTTTCATTTTGATTTGCCACCCGACCAGGCGGCCGACATGATCAGCGAGTTCCCGAGCGCTCCGAGCTTGGAAAAGCGGCGGCATGATATCCAGTTCTGCGGCCTGCTCTGGCAAGTCGACGAGTATCTGGGTGCGCTGGCGGGTCTGGTGACCTGCGATGTGGAGCTCCCGCACGAACGTCACGAGTTTCCACGCCCGTCCTGGGCTGGACGGGACATCACGCATGACAGCAGATACAGCTCCGCCCAACTCACCCGGGCAATGCATGCAGATGGGTTCGTGCTTGCGGATTTCCTGATCAGAAGCTGATCGGATAGAAAACCGCTGATACCGTCCGTGTCACTTCCGTGACGGCACTGAACCAAGGAGGCTGTATGTCTTGCCTGATGAGCCATGGTCCCGTAATTGTTGGGGCATGAGAGATTGCCTGGGACAGGTGGCGGCTGCAGGGAACTGCAGCCGCTTTTCTATGTGAAGTGGGCGACAGCACAAGTGCCATGACACCGGTTTTGCAGGCGGTCAGAAAAAAGGCCCCCCATCTGCTCAGGCCCTTCCTGCTCGTAGGACACCTTCAGGCTAATAGAAGGGCCTCTAAGTGGGGTAGAGGCAGCCTATCAGTGCAGCCGGAAAACATCTCGGACCAGCGTCCCATCCCCAGAACTATCCCCAGAAATTGTGGATAAAGTAACGCGGCCATAAGCCCTCCACCAAGATGCGCGATCTTCTGAATTCGGGGCGCATGCAATCCTGCTATTTAGACATATGGCCCGTGCTCACGCACAGGATTATCTGAACTGCTTGAGACGGGGATACAGGCCGCAGGATGAACACGAATACGGATAGAATGCTGATTGCCGAAACGGACGAGCAGGGATCTGTGGTCTGCGTATGGCGGGCGGATCATGGCAAGCGCCCGCGGCCGGTGGCTGATCCTGTAACCTGCGTCAAAATGCTGGATAGCTTCGGCATCTTCGGGGCATCCAGGGATGCGGTCAGGCTGTGGCTTATGTCCTCAGACGCAGAGGTGGCGTGACCTCAATGCCGCGTCGCTCAGCTACCGGTCAGGTGTAGACCCTGCGAAGAGCTGGAAATGGCTTTTAGCCTGAGCTTCATGCATGCGGCTTGGCCCAAAGCTCTGTCCGATCTTTAAGCATGCACCAAGGAGCGATGCCGCCCTAAGACGTTGAAGATCATGTGCAAGCCTACCGATGTCATCGTGTACGTGATCTTCTTGCCCCTGTTACACTCACGATGTCTCATCACCCTGTACAGGCCGGGGATAGAATGATGTCGAAGTCGGAAACGAACGAGAGAAGCACCGGCTGCCATATCCGGATCAATGGCGTCGGCTATCCTGCCGCTGCCAATGGGACCTTCGTCTGGATACAACGGAAGGACGGCAGCAGTCTTCTGGAATTAAGCGTCAATGTCATTGTCCAAGGTGAGCCATCGAGCGACTGTCCCGGAGGCGCGGAGGGATCAGCACTCGTTGCGCTCAATGGCATTCCCGTCCCTGCTGACCATACCGTACGGAGTGTGGATCTCACGGTGCGAATGGACGATCACGCGGGTGTTGGCGACAGAGTGCGCGGTAGATCTGACCCAGGCCAGTCCGCTGCTGATCGGCAGATCGTCACGAGCGGCAGTCTGGACCTGACTTGGTCGCCGGGGACTGTCTCCCCCCCGGCAGTCAAAACGTGTACGGGGGATCACCTAGAGAACTATCCAGATATGACCGCGGGACTTGATGGAGATGTCCCGCGCGACGGCTATGATGCCGGGTTCACAGGTATCCCTATTCCGGAGCCGGGTCTTTCTGATGACATGGCGCTTGACGCGGTTCTCTTCGAGGATCGCACAAGCATCCCCTATACCCATTTCAGTCTGTGTTTGTCGGCTGAGCGGCGCATGGCGCGCTACGTTGCTTGGAACGTGGACGGGGCGCGGATGGTGAAACTTCCGCGGTCAGAATTTGCCCTCGATCCTCGCATTGACGCCGAACACCAATGGGGAAACGCGCTTTATAGCGACAACGTTCTCGACCGGGGTCACATCGCCCGGCGCGCAGACCTGTGCTGGGGCGGCATCGCCGAAGCGCAGCAGGCCAATGCCGACTCGTTCTACTACACCAACATCGCCCCGCAGCATCAGGCTTATAACCAGTCCTCCCGTCAGGGCCTCTGGGGAGAACTCGAGGATCACGTGTTTGCTCAAGCTGGTATCGCCAAGCTGCGTCTATCCGTGCAGGCCGGTCCGATCTTCAGTCCGACAGACATCGAATATCGGGGGGCTCGTATCCCGGCGGCATTCTGGAAGCTGATCGGGTGGCGCGATCTCGAGGACCTGCCGCGTCTGACCGCCTTCATTCTGTCCCAGGAAGACCTGCTAGGCGATCTGGAGACGACGCTGACATTCGAGCCCTTTCGTCTCTACCAGGTCAGCCTGGAGGAACTGAACGGTCAAACCGGACTTGATTTCAGTCGTCATCCGGATGGCGACGTGATGCGGCACGTCAATCAAGCAGGCCGGAGGCTTGCTCGTGACGACGCGCCCGGAACTGGAAGGCAAATAAGGGATGTCAGTACTCTTCGTGACATCATCATTTAGCCGACGCGGCATGAAGCATGAAGCATGCTTACACGTCTGAGGTTTTGTCCCACGCTAATTCAATATCAGCCGCGCGGTTTTTGAGGCGATCAACGATGGAAGGTTATTAATGAACTTTTACCTACCACGTCGCATCGAATACAGCCGGCTCGAAACGATGTCGGACCTGTTGGTTCATATTGCCGGTTTGACAGCAGCACTGCTCGCGGTTCCCCTCCTGATCATGTGGACATTATCGACCGGCACTGCGGACTTCGGGTTGGTCGGTGTTTCGGTATACGGCCTCACACTCATCGCGATGATCTCATGCTCGATGCTCTACAACATGACGCATCCACAGACTTGGACACCGTACCTGCAGCGGCTCGATCATTCGGCAATCTACCTGAAGATTGCCGGCACCTATACGGCATTCGCGCTTCTGTCTCCCCACGATACCGGGTGGTTTGTGGTCTGGATATGGAGCTGCGCGGCTCTCGGGGTGGGATTGCGCACGTTCGTACCGAATAGATGGCGCAGCGTCGCCATAAGCCTGTACATGATCATGGGATGGTCAGGCGTCATTGCCGGAGACGCGCTTTTCGGCGGAATGTCCTCACTTGTGTTCGGACTGATCTTGGGTGGTGGGCTCATCTATACAGTGGGATTTGGGTTTTTCGTGGCAACGCGCTTGCCGTTTCATCGAACGATCTGGCACCTACTCGTCATCGTCGCGAGCGGCCTCTTCTACTCAGCAGTCGCTACGCAGATTGGGACACTTTCTTGAACTAATTTACATGCGGCTGTCCAGCGCATGCTGTGTTGATGTCGAGCCGATCAGGCTTTAAAGCGGCCTTTAAAGGCGCAATTCACTTTGCGAAGAAATCCCAAAAATCAAAGTCAGATATCTAGCCGCGCCATGGAAGAGTTGACGAGCCGGTGCGTCCGATTATCAGCTCCGCAAACATACATAATGTAAACAAGAGTAACGTGGACAAAACGGAAACTGCCGCCGCGGCGGTTGAGTTACCTTCATATTGCAGCGAAAAAACCATTACGCCGACCGTCTCGTGCCCTGAGGACCACAGGAGGGAGGACAGCGTCAACTCGTTCATCGCTGTCATCAAAATCAGCACCGCCCCTGCCGTGGCCGCTGGCGTGACCGAGGGCATAAAAATTCGCGCTATTCGCCCCCCCAAACCGATACCTGCGATTCGGGCGGCTTCGTCCAGTCCCGGATCCCCGTTTTGGGCAGCAGCCACGACCGGGCGGAGCGCCAAGGGGAGAAACCGGGCCAGATAAGAGATCAGGATGATGGCCGAAGTGCCGTAGAGCGAAATCCCGACCAGGGGGAGCGGTGGAAGAAAGGCCAGGATCATCGCCAACGCAACGACCGTGCCGGGCACGACCCAAGGTACCTCGGCAGACAAGTCCAACAGGGTAGCGGCAGGGCTAGGCCGGCGCGTCAGCAGATAGGCCAGCGGCAGCGCCACGCCGACGCAGATCACAGCCGCCAGACCTGATAAGGTAAATGAGTTCAAGAACGCCCGGCTCACGGCCGGGTTGGACCAGGCCCGGACATATTGATCCAGACTTGCCACCTGTATTGAAAACGGCACACCGATCGCCGGGGTCAATGAGGTCAGAGTCAACGCAGCCAGCGGCAGGAGCGCGATGACAAGGACCACGACCCAGAGCGCCCCCTGCGCCCATAGCGGCGCGCGATGCGCGGGGGTGAAAACCCGGCCTGCCTCGATGCGCAGGGTCAAGCGGCGCAAGGCAAGATGGCGCAGCATCAGAGCCATTCCTGCCAGCGCGGCGAGGATCAGTGCCAGCACCGCGACCTGCCCCGCGACCGCAGGGCCGAAGCCGTTCAGCCGCTGATAGATCAGTGTAGTCAGCATCGGCACCCGCCCCGGAATGCCCAGAAGAGCCGGTATGCCGAAATTGCCGACAGCCGCGGTAAAGGCCAGCAATGCACCCGCCAGCGCCGATGGATAGGTGAGCGGTAGAATTATCCGCATCAGCACCCGTCGGGGAGGGATTGCTGCAATGCGGGCAGCCTCGATCAGATCGGCGGGCACGGATTTCAGGCTGGCGCGGATGGCAATGAAGACGAGCGGCATATGCTCGATCCCCATGATCAGCGCGATACCGCTGCGGGAATAAAGAGGATTGCCCTGACCTTGCGCAGGCGCCAACCCTAAGGCCCTCAGGATCGGAGAGCCCGAGCCCATCAGTTCAATCCAGGACAGAGCCAGCGTCTGCGAAGGAATAATAAGCGGCATCAGAATCAGAAAAGACAAGACCGCCCGAAACCGCATTCGCATCAGCCCCACGGCCAGCGCCAGTGCACCGCCCAATACGACCGAGATCGCGACGGAGGCGAGCGACAAGGTCAGCGTATTCATAAACGCCCGCCCCGTTGCCCGTGCGGCCAGCGTGTCGCGCAGAACACCCAAAGGCGCCCCATCATCGCCGGGACGAAAGGCTGTCACCAGCACCTGACCCATGGGCCAGAGCGTGATCGATGCTACATAGAGACACAGAAGGATGGCCAGTAGACGCTCGCCATCCCCCGTACGCCGGTCGCCCAGCAGGTGCAGGTCAGCCGCCATAGAGGTCCGAGAACTCCATCTTGACAGCCTCTCCATCGGACAGCAGGCGGGCATTGTCGGCACCGATCAGCGTCAGGCTGGCAGGGTCGGGATAGCCCTCGGGCGCTGCCATGCCGTCGCGCAGAGGGAAATAGCCCTGCGCGACCGATTGGGCCTGTGCGGCCTCGGACAGTTGCCAATCGACGAAGGCACGGGCGGCATCGGCGTTGTCAGTGCCCGCCATGATCGCCACAGGCTGGGTCACCGCCGTCACGCCCTCGGACGGAAACACGAAATCGACCGGGGAGCCCTGCGCCTTGGCGTTCATCGCCATGTATTCGACCAACACGCCATATGCCTTCTCGCCCCGCGCGACGGCCTCCAGCACGGTGCCGTTGCCTTGTCCTGCGACGGCGCCATTGTCCGACAGTGCCTCAAAATAGGTCCAGTCGAATTCAGGCTGCTGGACCATCGTGCCCACATGGATCGCCGCTGCACCGGAATAAAGCGGCGACGGCATGATCGTCATCGCCGCCGCCTCGGGCGTGGCCAGATCGGCCCAGGAGGTCGGCGGGCTGTCCACCAGATCGGTGTTGTAGACGATACCGGTGGTGATCAACTTCGTTGGAAAGAACGTAGCATCCGCGTCCAGCAGGGCCGGGTCGATGCCATCCACAGGGGCCTCGGGATAGGCCATCAGGCGGTCGTCCTGCTTGAGCTGGGTCATCGCGACGGCATCTGCGATCAGCAGAACGTCGGCGGGGCTTTGGCCGGCTGCGAATTCCGCCTGCAGCTTGGCCATCACCTCGGTCGTGCCGGAACGGAAGATATCGACCGAGATATCGGGATGATCCTTGTTGAAGGCAGCAATAACCTCGGTCATTTGCTCCTGCGGTTGCGACGTGTAGATCGTCAGGGTCTGGGCCTGTGCAGCAAATGCGGTGGCGGACAAAGCAGTGGTCAGCATCAGGATACGGGTCATGACAGCCTCGAAGTTTGGGAAAAGGGGTCGGGCACGACCACGGGCGGGTCGGCGCGCCAGCATCCGCGCGGATCGCGAAATATTGTAATCCGCGCGCAATTCGTCGGGCGCAGAAACGGCAGATCAAGGGCTGCCATCACTGAGCGGATGGTGCCGGAGTGGGCCACGATCAGAGGCGGTGCCTCTTGCGCGGCGGGGCCGGAGATGGCTGCACAGCCCTGCAGGATGCGATCATGAAACGCCTCGGGGCTTTCGCCGCCCTCGGGCGTGGCGTCGCGGTCCAGCATGGCACGGGGCGCGCCTTCCCAAATGCCCCAGTCGCGTTCGGCCAGCAGGGGGGCGGGCTGTATCTCCAGGTCGGGACGCAGGGCTGCGATCGCTTGAGCCGTTTGCCAGGCGCGCTGCAAAGGCGAGGCAAAAAGGCGCCCGATGGGCCTATCCCGCAAGGTCAGCGCCACGTGCCCGGCCTGCGCCCGACCCAAGTCTGTCAGGGGCGCATCGGTCGCACCTGCAATCCGGTCGATGGCGTTGTGTTCCGTCTGGCCGTGACGCAGCAAATGGAAGCAAGGATGATCGAAAAGGCTCACCACACCAGCCTTTCGCCTCGAGCGATAGGCCAGCCAGTCCGCACACGCAGATCATCCGCGACCGAGGCTGCGCAAAACGCGGCCAACATCACCTGCGGTGCGGCGGACGCGACCATTGCGCTGGCCTGTGACAAGGTTGGATGCACGTTCCAGCGACTGAAGACAGCATGGCCCTGATCGATCAGGTCCTGTGCGGGACTGCCCGCAGCAACATGGCCGGTAAAGATGATCCGCGCACCGCCGGCGTCACGGATGCGCCCGGCCAAGGCGTGCGCCACACCGCGTTCTGCATTGGGACCCGCGGCGATCATCGAACCGGCAATCGGGCTGTCCGCATGCAGATCGGCTGCTTGGTCCAGCAGAGACAACGCGTTGCGACCTTGTGGCGTCATCCAGTCCGCGTGATCGCGCAGGACCCGTACGACACGACGATGCTCGGCGCAGATGCTGACCGGTAAACCGCGCTGCAGCAGCGTTGCGGCAATCTCCAGTCCGCGCCCGCCTGCAGGGCAAGGCAACAGGACAGGTCCGTCGATCTGGGACACGATCTGTTCGATCTGTGCGGAAAGCGGCTGGTCTGCGACCCCGTACGAGGCGTCGATCACCATTGCTGCCGCGGGCGGGTAGGGCGCGGCACAAAACATCGGGCTTTCGGCACAGGCGTCCCCCGAATACAGCAGGCCGCCCTTGCCCCCGATCCGCATCCAGACCGCCCCCGGCGCATGGCCCGCAGGACCGGTCAGCAGGGCCACACCCAATATCTGACCGAGTCCGTCAAGGGGCCGCGCCTGTTGCAGGCCGGGATGGCGGGCGAGCGCGATGGTAGGGCGGCTGGCGAACAACGGTGGGGCCCCCAGATCCGGCCACAGATCCAAGCCGCCTGTATGATCGGCATGACCATGGCTGAACAGGATCGCGTCAATGGGCGGTAGATCCCGCAGATCGGGCGCGCGGTCTTCGTCAGGCCCGCGGCCCAGGTCCAGGAGTAAATTGCGTTCCCCAATCTGAAGCAGGAAGCAGGCGGCCCCCTTGCTGCCTACCCCCGATATGGCGCGCAGTTCAGGCATTGACCGCCCCGCGCCGTGCGCCGGCTTGCGAGGTTTTATCAGCATCGCGGCCGATCACCCAACCGCCGGTAATCTCCAGCCCAACCGGCGTGTGCGTGGTGAGCGGGCGATCGACTAAGAGGGTGAGCATCTGATCGTCCAGCGCGTCGGTCAGAGCGTGGGTCAGATAGTGGCCGTGCTGAAAGCTCTGCGACAGAATGCGCGCGTGTAGATGCCCCGGCCCGTCGCACAGACGCACGTCCTCGCGGTGCAGGCACAGCCAGCCGGGGCCAGGTTTTGCTGTTCCGGGCAGGCGAAGTGCCGCAGTTCCCACATGCAGGTCGCATATACCATCCAGCGTCCCGGTCACCTCTACTGGCACAGTGACACCGTGACCGATAAAGCGCGCCACCATCGGTGTTGCGGGACGGCGATACAGATCTTCAGGGCATCCCATCTGTTGGATCTGGCCCCTGTCCATCACGGCGATATGGGTGGCGACCGTCATCGCTTCGTCCTGATCGTGGGTCACGAGGATGAAAGTCGCACCCGTTTCGGCATGCAACTGGCGAAATTGAACCAACATTTGCTGGCGGAGATGCGCATCGAGATTGGCCAGAGGCTCGTCCAGCAACAGCAGCCCCGGACGCAGTGCCAGCGATCGCGCCAGCGCCACCCGCTGTCGTTGACCCCCAGACAGATCCTGCGGTCGACGGTCCGCCAAGGATAATAGACCCGTCGCGGTCAGCATCTGATCCACGCGGGCGCGCCGTTCAGTCAATGTCATACGGTGTGACTGCAAGGCGAAGGCAACATTGCCGCGCACCGTCATATTGGGCCACAAGGCATAGGACTGGAACACCATGCCCAGATCACGACGCTCGGGTGGCACGAAATGGCCGGACGTGGCAATCAGTTGATCATCAAACCGCAACTCACCCGCATCGGGGAGTTCCAGTCCGGCGATCAGGCGCAAAAGTGTGGTCTTGCCGCAGCCCGAAGGACCCAGCAAAGCTAGAAACGAGCCTTGTGGGAGATCCAAATCGATTTGATTCAGGACGTTTGTAGTACCAAAGGACTTGCTAAGGCTGAATGCGCGGACATGCGGCATGGATACTCCGGATTTGGTCCTGACGTACGGGGTACGAATGTCATCTTTGTGACGATACGGCGATCGTTTGATGACTGGAGCACCGAGTTACATCCCAAGTAGCAAGCCTGCTAACAACGCGATGGAGGAACATGCTCCCCGCCACGGAAAATGCTGCGAATTCCACAAAGATCTAACGGTCGCACCGTGTGCAGACTATCGTCGTAAGGATGGCAGAAGAGGGCCACGTCTCAGGATGAATTACTTGTCATCCAAAATTTTTCTGCAACAGTCTCAGTCCGTGACTATGACCGTGGACTTGGTGGTGAGACAGTCGCGTCCCTGCCACAATCACGCTGACCTTAAATTCCTGCAAAAAGTGATGATTATTTTGCCCGAAGCCAGTACTGCAGACCTGATCCGTATCTTCATCGGTTATGACAGCCACGAGCCTGTGGCATACCATGCCCTGTCTCATAGCCTCCTCTCGCGGGCCACGCAGCCTTTGAGTATCACGCCGATCGTGCTTGGCGGTCTGGAGGGCGTTTTTACCCGTGAGCGAAATGCGCTCCAATCGACGGAGTTCTCGTTTTCTCGGTTTCTTGTACCGTGGTTGAGCGGGTATTCCGGATGGTCCATATTCATGGACTGCGATATGCTCTGTATTGATGACATCGCTAAGCTCTGGGCCATGCGCGATGACCGTTATGACTTGATGTGCGTCCAGCACGACCATGTCCCCCAAGAGCAGACAAAATTCCGGGGCGCAACGCAGACGACCTATGAAAAGAAAAACTGGTCGAGCATGATGCTGTTCAATAACACCCGCTGCACGGCACTTACACCTGATTACGTGAATACGGCCTCCGGCCTCGAGCTGCATCGCTTCAAATGGCTAACGGATGACAGTCGGATAGGCGCGTTGCCCCAAGGCTGGAACCACCTAGTCGATTACAGCGACACTCCCCTCGAGGATACGCATCTTATTCACTATACCGAAGGAGGCCCGTACTTCGAAGAATACCGGAGATGCGAGCATGCTGACCTGTGGTTCGCTGAAAAAGATGCGTTGGATCGACCTCTACCGTGAAATCGTACTCATAATCTCTTCTTTCATCCATACCGGACACTCGGTCAGCTGATGCGAGATGCGATGTGTTCCTGAATGCACAAGCGGGGTTGTCAGGAGAGCAGCGGAAGCGAGAGAGGATTTGGTGAGGGTGGTTGTGATAAAACGAGGCCGGTATTCTTTACTTCACCTTTTGCAAGGAGCCTACGCTCAACCATGATCTCTCAATACAGGCATGCACTTGCCAAGCATTCCCCCAGGCTGCTGCGTTCTGTAATATACAAAACGCTGTATAGGCAGTTCAAGGATCAATATACGATATCACCGGAACAATTTCGTGGCAAAAGGATACTTATTGTAGGTCCCGCCAATACTCTGTTCGATGATTTGAAAAGCATCGACTACTCAAAAGTCGACATTGTTGTTAGAATGAAGAATGGTATTCATACGTCTCTTGATTTATGGAAAGGAGATTCGTTGCGTTGCGATGTGCTTTTTCACAGTTTTGCTGGTGGTAGTCAGCCGGTCACTTTGAATGATATCAACCGTGCTGGCGTAAAATATATCGTCCATAGGACTCTCAAGAAAAGCGCTTTTCTGGATACCCTGCTTGCCGAGGAAAAGTTCGGAAGTTCCGCAGGTGTAAAAATAGTACCCTACGAGCATTATGGGGCGCTGTCGAAAAGGCTGGGCGGTCACGCTCCCAGTACGGGCATGGTCTGCGCTGATTTCTTCCTTGATGCTCCATTCAAAAGCCTGACATTTGTTGGTTTTACGTTTTTTTCTACGCGATATGTCGCCGGGTATAACGATCAGATCACATCTGACGAAGCTGCGCTTTCAAAAGTGAAAGATGCCGGTCATCACTCCCCGTTGCACGAGGCACGCCTGATAGGGGATCGGATTCAAGAAGAGCGAGCTGCTGGTAAGTGCGTTTGCGTCAGTGAAAGCATGCAACAAGCACTCGACGGCTTTGGCGCCCGCCATGGTGCCTGACCCTGCGATCATTTATTATCACAGCGGTCTCGCCATTCGCGTGGGGCATGCCGGTTCTGCAGTTCCGTCTTCCGGGCAGGGTCGGGTCGCTTGGCGCAGCCGCCCATGTGGCAATGGCCGATCTAATTTGCATGCAGCAGGTGTTGAATGCACTGTCGAATTGCTATTTTTTTGATTTCTGACCGCATTTTTAATGGCGATCGTGTGAGGCCAATCATGGTTGCCTGCTGCTGGAGCCTTTCGTCGCGCCCGCCGAAGCCCTTTGGGCTTCCCAGTCCGGACAGGTGAGGCACTGCGATCACCTGCGCGCTGGTGCTTAGGTGATCGAGCAGGGAGATTGCCTTAGATCCATGTGCGACGACAGCAGCCGGCCAGATCTGATCGAGCAACATTTCAAAGACGGCAGTGCTTCTGTCCGCGCGTGTCAGATGCTTGCCGCTCCCAGCCTCAACGCACCAGATGTTTGTCTCGAGAAAAGGCGCACTGGTGAGGTCGGCCAGATGCTCGATCCGCTTTCTGGTGGGGCTCAATGCACTTTTGGCAAGGTAGCGCTCGCGCTACGCGGCGCGGTTCATGCCGTCATCATCCGACCAGTAGCGCCAGAAATTGGCAGTCTCCTTGGCCGGGTTCTGGCCGACAATAAACACACAACATGCCAGTGGTGACCCGGTGCAGACAAAGGGGCGACCCGAGCACGGGTCGCCTACGATCAATTTAAGCCGAGCGGTAAAGTCAGCTAATACCCCACCGGTGTCGTCGGCAGTCTTCATACCAACCGAAGGTCGACCGCGCTGGTCTTTCCGCCGCGACCTGTTTCCAGTTCGTAGGACACGGCTACGCCGTCTTTCAGGGTCTGCAAGCCAGCGCGCTCAACGGCCGAGATGTGGACAAAGACATCCTGCGCGCCGCCTTCCGGTTGGATGAAGCCAAAGCCTTTGTCCGCATTGAACCACTTGACCGTTCCTCTGGGCATTTCATTCTCCAAGACGATTTCTGATGCAGCGATATTCGGCCATCACGTGCGATCCGGCAAGCCGCCGATTTGGCTGCCGCTCCGAACCGAGGCGTCGCGAACCGCGATTGGTGCCAAGGTAGATAGATGCGGGGAGGATGGCGGCGGCCGAGACCAGGCGCACAAGAATTTCGAACAACGGTGTCAGATCCATAGTCCGGAGTTTGCCTCGAACGGCGCAGAACCTCACCTTCAGATCAGAAGCCTCAACACACGTTGGTTTTCTAGACGATCCTTGTCTGTCGGTCTTGATAGCGGACGGTCTCAGAACAGTTGTTGGGAAAAAATGCCCCGCCCGGCTGGAGGGAGTTGCCGAGCGGGGTCGGGTGACAACAGGGAATGCTGTCGAGTTCAACCTATAGGAGCATCAATAATCTCGCGATCCCTTAAATTGTACCGACACGCTTTCATGTTCAAAGGCCTGCCGGAGCGGGCAGGCCTTGACGCCAACGCATGGTCACTTTGGTCAGGTCTTGCTCTTATCAATCAAGCCAGGCTTGGTTGGGTCTTCCGCGACTGCGGCGTCAGGGCGGTTGCCGCCGGGTACAGCAGGGTCCTCTTCATCTAAAACATGGTCAGGCACTTCGGGATGTCGCTCCGTCTTTGCGGCCTCTTGAACCTGATCGGTAGGCGTCGGTTTCAGTTGGTCTTGCGTCATGACATGGTCCTCCTGCACGTCAACAGATGGCTGGATCCAATGTTCCGCAAGGTAGCTTGCCAAGTCTGACCATTATCCTGACATTTGTTGGGTATACTTCTTCATCCAGGCCCTATCGAAAATCGCATTGCCAAACCTGCTCGACCTGGAGGCTTTGTTTCTCGATCTGTTCGCCTGAACCCTTGACCGCGAGTTTGCCGGTATCGATGATCTCTCACCGAAGAACGCGCGCCGGTCGGACAAGAAGACCGATGCTTGCCGCGGAACTCACACTGCCAACGAAGGTTCGTCTTTATATTAAAGGCGCGACATGGCTGCGTGATCGTAAGGGCCTGACCTCGGCATTAAATACGCATTGATCGGCTTGCTTGCTCTTGGGGGGTGCACAACACCGCCCGTTTCCGATTTCGGCACCGCTGACGAACATTTCTACAAGGGCAATGCGTGGTATATCGCCGATCGCCGCGGCCAATTGGAGGTCGCCTTGATGGCTGTCGGGATCGAGGATCCGGAAATCGAGTATCGTGGGGCCGCCCGCGACTACCTCTTGAGCAATCAGCGCATATGCTCAGTGAGCCCCGATCGCCCAGGTGGCGAGGGGCGGTACATATTCAGCTACTCTTGCCGCTAATCCAAAGGGGATAGTTCCAAGTCCGTCTTTCTGGGACCGAACTTGTTGGCACGATCTGCAAGGCCCAGCTCCAATCTAAGCTTTGTCCGAGGCTACATTTCAATGCGTCTTGATCTCGGTGCAGCGCCACCCGCTTGACAAGCCGCGACCGGCGTGGAATGCCGACAAAAACCATAAGGAAATAGC